>NZ_JBLTJC010000421.1:0-8340 GCF_048158785.1 Streptomyces colwelliae
CGTGAAGAACGCGATCTGGTCGTTGACGAAGGCACCGGCGGGCCGTCCAGTCGGCCGGGTCCAGGAGTCCGGTCTCGGCGTACGCCGTCCCCGACCAAGGCGATGGTTCGTCCTCGGTGCCGCCCCAGACACGTACGCGTACGCCGACACGTTGCCGGGAGCCGAGGCGCGGCCCCGGCCAGGGAACCAGCACGGACTCGCTGGACTCCACCCGACCGGTGCCGGCGAGGACCGTGCCGTCGGCGGCGGTGATCTCCACCTGGTGGGCGGCCTGGCGCCAGTCCCCGGTGTCGGTGACCGTGCGCCAGCTGAGGCGGGGAGCGGACTCGCCGATGCCCAGGGGTTCGCGGTGGTGCTCGAAGACGGGTGGTGTGACGTGCATGGGGATCAACTCCGGCTCGGGTCATGGCAGATGTACACCCTCGGTGCACCGCCCTCGTCGGGTACGGGTTCCACCGCGGTGGCGCGTACGCCCTCGCGGACGGTCTCGCCGGTTCGGGGGTCGACCACCCGGTAAGGGAGCGGGACGTTCTCCGGGGCGGTGATGAACAGCGGGCCGCCCTCTTCGGCGTAGCAGAGGTACAGCACGCCGGGGACGGACAGGCCCCGGGGCGCCAGGGCGGATCGCCAGTCCGGCCGCATGTCCGTGAGGGGAAGGCCGTCGAGGATGCGGGAGATGAGCCCGACGTGGCGTGAGCCCTCGAAGTCCAGTGCCTCCCGCCAGCCGGCGTTCTCGGCGAGGAAGAACTCCTCGTGGCCGGGTTCGGCGGCGTGCAGGCGCCACTGCCACAGGCTCGCCGCGCCGTAGACCACGCCCATCGTGCCGCCGGCGCAGAGGTTGCTCCAGGCCTCGTGTCCCTGCCACCAGCCCGCGGCGCGGCCGGGGCGGCCGGTGTTCTCGTACGTCGGCTCGGCGTTGGCGACCGCCTTGGCGGGGGTGTTGCGCCACATGTCGGCGACCCGTTCCTGGACGTGCCCGCCCATGTGGCCGGTCTGGCACCACTGGAAATGCAGCCAACTCTCGCTCTGGTGGGCGGAGTTGTCGGCGTGCGGGCGGTAGTGGATGCCGCAGGGCTGGCCGTAGGCGTCCCAGCGGCCGATCTCCGCGCCGCCCGCCGCGATCTGCGGTTCGTGACCCTCGCCGTCGGCGCCCACCAGGTAGACGGCGGGGGCGGCGCCATAACGGGCCACGAGATAGCGGCAGTAGCGCGCGTACTCCTGCGGGGGCACCACCGGACCCGCCACCCGCAGGCCCTTCCAGCCGAACCCGTGGAAGAGCGGCTGGAGTACGGGGACGATCCCGTGGTCGCGCAGAATCCCGATCAGCCGGTCCACGTACTGGAAATACGCCGGGTTGAGCACATTGACGTGCCCGGTGGGCAGGTCCTCGAAGCCGACGTCGAACCCTTCATCCACGGCGCGGTCGCGCGGTCCGCGCGCGTCCATGTCGGGCTGGACGCTCATCAACAGGGCCGCGTTGAAGCCCTTGGCCCGCCGGTCGACCGCGTACTCCGTGACCTGCTCCTCGGTGGCCCGCCAGGGCAGTGCCCAGGCGGTGTCGCCGACCAGCAGCGCGAGCGTCCCGTCGGCGTGGACCAGGCTGCGCCTGCCGGGCGACATCCGCCAGAAGCCGTGCCGGTAAAGGGAGTTGGGGTCGTCCGCGGTGGGGAGCACGACGAGCGTTCCGCCCTGCCCCGACAGTCCCTCGTCCGCTACGGAACTGCCGCTGCGCCAGGTCCAGCGGCCCTCCTTCTCCGGGGAGGCGAACCGGATCTTCCAGACCCGGCCGCCGTCCCAGAAGGCGGGGCGGCGCAGGACAGTGCCGGAATCATGCGTGAACTCGGCCCATACGTCGATGTCGGTGTACGGGTTGGCGTGCTCGCGGGTTCCAGTCAGGGTGATCTCGATCTGCCGCCAGGGGGCGATCACCGGTCCCGCTTCCGGCTGTGCGTCACTCATGAGTTTCCGACGGCGATGTCGGCGGCCAGCGGCAGGATCGCCGACGACGGACCCGCCTCCAGGGTGAAGGTCCCCAACTCGGTTGCCCAGCCGCCTGCTTCGGTGTCCCAGTGCTCGAACGCCCGCGCGTCCACGGTGACCGTCGCGACGACCTCCTCGCCGGGCTCCGCCTCGATCACGGCGAACCCCGCGAGCCAGCGGAGCGGGCGCTCGACAGCGCTGCCGGGACGGCCGGCGTAGACCTGCACGACCTCCTTGCCGTGCCGTGTGCCGCTGTTGCGTATCCGTACCTCTACGGCGAGATCGGCGCCGGATCGCATCTCGCCCGGGGCGTCGATCGAGACGTAGTCCCAGGTGGTGTAGCCGAGTCCGTGGCCGAAGGCATACCGGGGCGGCTGCCATCCGGTGCGGCCGTCGCCCCGGTAACCGATGAACAGCCCCTCGTCGTAGGCGAGTACGCCGTCGATCGGCTCGGTGGCGGGCAGCCCCTCCTCGGACACGGGCCAGCCGGTGGGCAGTCGGCCGCCCGGCTCCGCGAGGCCCAGCAGTACGTCGGCGAGCGCGTTGCCGAACTCCTGCCCGGGGAACCAGGCGAGCAGCACCGCCGCGACGCCCTCGGACCACGGAAGCAGCACCGGGGCACCGGAGTTGACCACCACGACGGTCCGGGGGTTGGCCTCGGCGACCCGGCGGACGAGTTCGTCCTGCCTGCCGGGCAGGGCCAGGCTGTCGCGGTCGAAGCCCTCGCTCTCGACCTCTTCCGTGGTGCCGACCACGACCACGGCGACGTCGGCCGCACGGGCGAGGGCCACCGCCCGCTCGATCTCCTCGTCGTCGCTGCCGTGCGGTGGCTGGAGGTTGAGCTGGAACATGGTGACCGCGTCACCGAGGGCGTCGTCCGACGAGACGACGTCGTGGGCGACCATGTCGTGAGCGGCTATGTCGTGAGCGGCTATGTCGTGAGCGGCTATGTCGTGCGTGAGGACGACCTCGGTCTCCTCGCCCTCCGCCAGGTCGACGGTGTGGAGACGTTGCGGCGGGGTCATCAGACCCTCCACCAGGTCGGCGCCCGGCGGGAGTTGAAGGCGTACGTCGAACACCTCGGCCCCCGCGACGGACATCCGGAAGCGTCCGATGCCCGAGCCTCCGATGGCGTACCGGCCGGCGTCGGTCGCGCGGATCACGGTGCGCACCTCCACCCGGGCGACCTGGCCGGTGGGCACTCCGGGGCCGTAGGACCCCATCCAGGTGTAGGCGCTTCCGGCGCGGCGCTCGGAGCCGAGCAGGGTTCCGTCCTCGGACAGGAAGTTCACCTCCACGCCCTCGCCGTCGCCGTCGGGGTGGCGGAGGTAGGCCAGTGCCGCCGCGGGTGTGCGGGTCTGCGGGGTGACGCCGACGCCGTGGGTGACCTCGACGTCGTCTCCCAGGGCGGCGCGGATGCCGTCGAGGGGCGAGACGGTGTAGGGCGGGAAGACGGTTGCGCTGCCTCCGCCGAGGGTCCGGGCCACTGCGGCGTTGGGGCCGAGGACGCCGACGCGATTCAAGGACGCCCGGTCCAGGGGTAGTTGGGCGTTCTCGTTGCGGGCCAGTACGAATCCTGCGGCGGCGGTTGCGCGCAGGCGGGCCGCCACGGACTCGGCGTCGTGGTGAGGCGGAAGGGTGGGGGCGGGCACATCGGTCAGCGCGCCGACCCGGGCCGCGAGGCGCAGCAGCCGTAGCACCTTGTCGTCGACGAGAGTCTCGTCGACCTTGCCCTTGCGTACGGAGGCGACCAGCGCGTCGCCCCACGGGCCGATCGGGCCGGGCATCACCAGGTCGAGGGCGGCGCGGGCGGACGGCTCGGTGGTGCGGGCGGCGAACCAGTCCGACATCACCAGGCCGTCGAAGTCCCAGTCGTCGTGCAGTACTTGGCGGAGCAGCGGGCTCTCGGTCATCGGGTGCCCGTTGACGCCGTTGTAGGCGGCCATGACGGCCCAGACCCGGCCCTCGCCGACGATGCGCTCGAACGGCGCCAAGTACAGCTCCCGCAGGGCGCGTTCGGCGATGCGCGCGTCGAGTGTCATGCGCTGGGTCTCGGAGTCGTTGCCGACGAAGTGCTTGACGGTGGCCGCGACGCCGCCGCCCTGGACGCCTCGGACGTAGGCGACCCCGATGCGGGCGGTGAGCAGGGGGTCCTCGCTGAAGCACTCGAAGTGCCGTCCGCCGTAGGGGGTTCGGTGCAGGTTCACGGTGGGGGCGAGGAGGACGTCGACGCCCTTGGCGCGTGCCTCGTGGGCGAGCAGTCCGCCGAGTCGTTCGACGAGCGGTTCGTCCCAGGTGGCGGCCAGCGCGGTGGGCGAGGGCACGTTGGCGGAGGGGCTGCGCTCGTCCCACAGTTCGCCGCGGACTCCTGCGGGTCCGTCCGAGACGACCAATCGGCGTAGGCCCACGGCGGGTTCGGGGTGGAGGGACCAGAAGTCGGCGCCGGTCAGCAGCCTGACCTTCTGTTCCAGGGTGAGCGCGCCGAGGCGCCTGGCCAGCTCGGCTTCGTCGGCGGCGGAAGGGGCGGAGGGGGCGTCGGTGGTGGGCTGCCGGGTCACGGCGTCCTCCTCGGTGAGGGTGCGAGTGAAGGTGAAGTGGGGTCGCCATCGCGCTCGATGAGCAACCGGACGTCCCAGGGCCCGAGTTCGAGCGCGGT
Source organism: Streptomyces colwelliae (assembly GCF_048158785.1). Lineage (NCBI taxonomy): Bacteria > Bacillati > Actinomycetota > Actinomycetes > Kitasatosporales > Streptomycetaceae > Streptomyces > Streptomyces colwelliae. Next base: position 4,637 of record NZ_JBLTJC010000421.1, read on the forward strand.
TCCGGCGGCGAGGGGCTCGCCGGTGAACAGGTCGCGGACGTCCCCGGGCAGGCGGTAATCGACCGGATCCCAGGCCCAGTTGTGGACGAAGCGCAGGACGGCGCCGTCCGCGGTGGTGGCCGATGTGCAGGTGACGGACGGCGGCCGGTCCTCGCGCCAGGCGTCGGAGGGGAGCGAGACCGCGGCGATCCAGTCCGCGAGGCTGTGGGAGAGTTCGCGGTCCGGGACGGTGCCGACGTACGTCACGCGGCCGTCGCCGTACTCGTGGGTGGTGACGGCGGCGAACTGGCTCAGGTGCGGATGGTCGTACCCGGCGAGGACGATGGCGCCCTCCGCGGTCAGTCCATCGGCCCACGCGGTGGCGTGTCCGTGCAGAGCGGGGCCGTCCGTGTCCCCCTGCGTGATCGTGACCGGGGTCAGCACATTGGTGAACTCCTGGTAGTACGCACCCGCCGCGGGCCGCAGCACTCCGGGCATGACCGTGTGCCGGGCGACGGCCTCCTCGTCGGCGTAGCCGGTGCGCGGGGTGAGGACGACGTGGCCGCCCTCTTCGGCGTACCGGCGCAGCAGATCGAGTGTCGCGTCGTCCGCGATGTACAGCGCCGGGACGACCAGGACCGGCCAGCGGTCGACCAACTCCGCCGGACTGGACGGCAGTTGCTCGGGGGAAACGATGTCGGCGGAGAGTCCCGCGTCGAACAGCCCCCGGTAGAACGCGGCGACGATGCGCTCGTAGGACTGCGGATCGCCGAACCAGGCAGGGGTGTTGCCCCTGAGCGGTGCCATGAACTCCATGGCCCAGCGGCTGTCGGCGGACAGCAGCATCGCTACGTCGCTGCAGGGCCGCAGGCCCTCGATCGCGCCGCCGGCCTGCCTGAACTCCCCGGCGATCACCGCGAGTTCGTCGTACGTCCGGCCGGGTTCCAGGCTGTGGCCGAGGATGCCGCCCCAGTAGGTCTCGGCGCCGTAGTGCAGAGAGTGCCAGTGCCAGTACTCGATCATTCTGGCGCCGCGCGCGACCATGCTCCACACGGCCTGTCGGGCTTGGCCGCGATAGAGGGGGAAGTTGTCGGCGGAGCCGCCGATCGACGTCGCGTTGGTCTCCATGACCAGGAAGGGTTCCTGGCGGATGCCGCGTGCCATGTCGTTCTGAAGGTAGAGCCAGGCGGGCCCGGACCAGGAGACGAAGAACGGATACAGTCCGCCGTCCGGTTCGTCGGGACCCGGCAGGGACAGCCCCTCCTGGGTGGCGTAGTAGATGTTCGCCCCGGCGATGTCGAGGGGCCGGCCGATGGCCGAGATGTCCAGGCCCTGTTGGCCGAGGGCGACGCAGGTGGTGACGAAGTGGTGCTCCGGTACGAGGCCGCGGACCAACTCGGCGTGCCAGGTGATGTATTCCTGCGTCAGCCGGGACTGGTAGCGGCGCCAGGCGAGGTCGTACGACGGGGTGGAGTTGCCGTCGGGGGTCCACAGGTCCGCCCAGTCCTGCACGCGGTGGGACCAATAGGTCAGCCCCCAGCGGTTGTTGAGTGTCTCGACGTCTCCGTAGCGTTCGCGGAGGTGGTCGAGGAAGCCCTGGAACACCGAGTCGTTGTGGAATAGCCGTAGCCCGGGCTCGTTGTCGACCTGCCAGCCGATGACCGCCGGGTGGTCGGCGTAGCGCCCGACGATGTTGCGGACCAGGCGCTCGGCGAGATGCCGGAAGGCGGGGTGCGAGTAGTCCGCGTCCTGCCGCATGCCGTACGGGATGGGCTGTCCGGTGCCCGAACGGGCCGCCGTCTCCGGGTACTTGCGGCGCAGCCACGGCGGGACGGCGTAGGTCGGGGTGCCCACGATCGCCTTGATGCCTCGCTCGTCGGCGGCGTCGAGGACCGGTTGTAGCCAGTCGAGTTCGAAGTGGCCCTCGCGGGGTTCCCAGGTCGACCAGACCGACTCGCCGACCCGGATGACGCTGAACCCGGCCTCGGCCATGAGGTCGAGGTCCTGCGCGAGCCGCTCGTACGGCTGGTACTCGGTGTAGTACGCGGCTCCGAAGAGCATGCGTGGGGAGGAAGTGCCCATACGGTGCTGGTGACTTTCTCTCAGGTGCCGGTCGGCTGTCTCGGACGGGATGAGGGCGTCAGTCCTCGCCCCGGTAGCTGAACCGGTCGAAGACGACCGAGCCTTCGGAGGCGTACATGCCGACGACCCGGCCCGTGAAGGACGCGGCGGTCTCGGCGGAGACGTAGCGGCCGTCGAGCGCCGCGAGTTCGACCGGTCCGGTGCCGGGGTCGACGGACAGGTGGACCGTGTCCGGGCCGAGGGCGTCGAGGCCCATGCCGACGACCGGCTCGGTCTCGATCCGTACGGTCACCGGGCCTGCGGGAACCGGCTGCTCCCAGGTCTGGCAGAGCCCGCCCACCCGGGCCCGGGCCCGGGCGATACCCGCGCCGACCTCGATGTCGTAGTGATGGCGTTCGTCGATCCGCAGACTCAGCCCGCCCACTCCCCCGGCGCTGTCCACTCGGACCGAGAAGACGGCCGACTGGTGCTGCTGGCGGCGGCCGACGAAACGTGGCCGTGGGTCGTCCATGGTCGAGCCGTCCGCATGCACGACGAGGTGGCCCGGGCGTTCGGTGAGCGAGGACCAGTCGGCGGCCGGTGTCCGTATGGCGAGCCATTCCGGGCCGAGTCGGGCACCGGTGAAGTCGTCGTGGTGCTCAACTGGCGCGGTGGGCGGGGTGAGTTGGACCGGCTGTACCACCGGCCAGCCGTCGACCCATTCCAGCGTCGTGCTGAACGTCTCCCGGCCCATGGGAGAGAAGGCCCGCGTCAGACCGCCGGGGCGCATGCCGAGCAGGAATAGTGCCCAGCCGCCGTCAGGAGTGCGTACGAGGTCGGCGTGGCCGGTGTTCTGGACCGGACGGTCGGTGCTGCGGGCGCTGAGCACCGGGTTGGCCGGGCCGCCTTCGAAGGGACCGTCCGGACGGGTGCCGCGGGCGATGCTCACGGAGTGCCCGCGCTCGGTGCCGCCCTCGGCGATCAGGAGGTACCAGGTGCCGTCGATCTCGTACAGGTGTGGCGCCTCGGGGAACATCAACCCGGTGCCGGACCACAACGAGCGGGGTTCTTCGAGGGCTTGGCCGGTTTCGAGGTCCATCCGGACCTGTTGGATGCCCAGGTGCTCGCCGGCGCGGTCTCCGTCGAGCTGGAGACCCGAGTACGTGACGAAACAGGTGCCGTCGGCGTCCCAGGCGAGGTCCGGGTCGATGCCCGGGACGCCCTGCATGACGATGCCGTCGGACCAGGGTCCCTCGGCCCGTTCGGCGGTGAAGACGAGACTGCCGCGCCCCATCGCGTCGGTGACGACCAGCCAGAAACGCCCGTCGTGGAACCGGATGGCGGGCGCCCAGGCGCCGCCGAGCGTGGGGACCTTCTCCACCGCCAACTGCCCGGGCCGGGTCACCACGTTGCCGATCTGCTCCCAGTGCACCAGGTCGCGGCTGTGGAACAGCGGTACGCCGGGGAGGTACTCGAAGCTGGAGCAGGCGAGGTAGTAGTCGTCGCCGACGCCCTGCACGCCACGCTCTACTTCTCGCCCCGGACACCGAGTCCGCGACGGCCCCCGAGATGACCAGTCGTGTCTAGCCGAGCTTGTGCATCCAGCCGTGCTTGTCGGGGCTGTCGCCGCGCTGGATGTCGAGGAGGGCGGCGCGCAGACGGGG
>NZ_JBLTJC010000422.1:0-8301 GCF_048158785.1 Streptomyces colwelliae
CGGTAAACGAGGCGGACATGATCGCCAAGCGGGACCCCTCCACCTCCCGCAACCCGGTCTTCGCCACCGAACGCGAACTGCTCAAACTCGCCCTCCAGCGCCCCGACTTGGTCTCCCCGGCCTTCGACGCGTACGGCGTCGACGAGTTCACCGCCCCGCCCTACGCGGCCGTACGCGAGGCGATCATCGAGGCGGGCGGCGCCGAGTACGGCCTCCAGGACGCGCAGGACTACCTGGTCCGCGTCCGCGAGGCGGCACCTGACGACACGGTCCGCGCGATGGTCACGGAGCTGGCCGTCGAGGCGATCATGCGCCGCACGGTCGATGAGAACTACGCGGGCGAGCAGCTGGTCACCGTCCGCCGAAGAGCGGTGGTGCGCCGCATCGGCGACATCCAGGGCACGCTCACCCGCCTCGGCAGCCACGGCGACTCGGCCGAACTGGCCGCCGTACAGAACGAGTTGTGGGTACTTCAGCAGTACGACCAGGCACTCCAGGTGCACGGCGCCACAGCGCTCTGAGCACGTAGTCACGGACCGGACTCAAAAAGTCACCGCACGCCCCTCGTGGCGGCGATGTGTCGTACTCCACACTGGGTTCCGGTGCCTGAGTCCTCGGAGCGCGGCCGATCCGTTCCCAGCGGGTCCTTCACCCCCGCGGTTCCGCTCATCGAGTACGGGACGGATTGCGGCGAGGCCGCCCACTCCGCCCCTGAAGTACCGCTGCCGTACCCCCTGGCAGCGATCATCCTGGAGGTCGCCCCCGTGCAGACCCAGACCCTCGACCAGACCGAGACCAGCACGACGGACGGCGCGGAACCGGAAGCGGAGACCGATGTCCTCGCGACCGTCCCCCCGCAGAGCCGTGCCGCGCACCACCCCGAAATCGCGGACCCGGAGAGCCCGCCCGAGCTCGAAGAACCGACGGCCGAAGCGGTGGAGACCGCCGAGGCCCCCGAGCCCGCCGTACGGCCCCGCAGCCGGGTCGCCGCCGACAACGGCGCGCCCTCCTCGGACCTGTTCCGCCAGTACCTGCGCGAGATCGGCCGCATCCCGCTGCTCACCGCGGCCGAGGAGGTCGACCTCGCGCGCCGCGTCGAGGCCGGCCTGTTCGCCGAGGAGAAGCTCGGCGGCGCCACCGACCTGGACAGCCAACTCGCCCTGGACCTGGACAAGTTGGTCGTCATGGGCCGGATGGCCAAGCGCCGCCTGATCGAGGCTAACCTGAGGCTCGTCGTCTCCGTCGCCAAGCGGTACGTCGGGCGCGGGCTGACCATGCTCGACCTCGTCCAGGAGGGAAACCTCGGCCTGATCAGGGCAGTTGAGAAATTCGACTACGCCCGCGGCTACAAGTTCTCGACGTACGCGACCTGGTGGATCCGCCAGGCCATGTCCCGCGCCCTCGCCGACCAGGCCCGCACGATCCGCGTCCCGGTGCACGTCGTCGAACTCATCAACCGGGTCGTCCGCGTCCAGCGCCGGATGCTTCAGGAGCGCGGCTACGAGCCGACGCCGGAGGAGGTGGCCGACCATCTCGACCTCGCGCCGGAACGCGTCAGCGAGGTGCTGCGCCTTGCCCAGGAGCCGGTGTCGTTGCACGCGCCGGTGGGGGAGGAGGACGACGTCGCCCTCGGTGACCTGATCGAGGACGGCGATGCCACCAGCCCCGTGGAGTCGGCCGCGTTCATCCTCCTCAGGCAGCACCTGGAAGCGGTGCTGTCGACGCTCGGCGAGCGGGAGCGGAAGGTCGTACAGCTGCGGTACGGCTTGGCTGACGGGCGTCCACGAACGCTGGAGGAGATCGGCCGGATCTTTGGCGTAACCCGGGAACGGATACGGCAGATCGAGTCCAAGACGCTGAACAAGCTGCGGGATCATGCCTTTGCGGATCAGCTGAGGGGTTATCTGGATTGATCCCGGCTGCGGCCCGGTGGGGGCTGATCGCGCAGTTCCCCGCGCCCCTAAAAGCACCTCGGCTGGGGTCTTTTCAGGGGCGCGGGGAGCCCCTGAGAAAAGAACGGGGCGGGCCCGGCGTTTTTAGGGGCGCGGGGAACTGCGCGACCAGCCACGACGGGCGGTCAGCCGAAGAACGACCGTTAGTCCACCTCGGCCACCGCCTGCGCGAACTGTGCCTTGTACAGCCGCGCATACGCCCCGTCCGCCGCCAACAGCTGCGCGTGCCCGCCCTGTTCGACGATCGAGCCGTTCTCCATGACGAGGATCGTGTCCGCGTCCCGGATCGTGGAGAGCCGGTGCGCGATCACGAACGACGTACGGCCATGGGCGAGTTTGGCCATGGCCTTCTGGATCAACACCTCCGTACGGGTGTCCACCGACGACGTCGCCTCGTCGAGGACCAGGATCGTCGGGTCGGACAGGAACGCCCGCGCGATGGTGATGAGCTGCTTCTCACCGGCGCTGACCCCCGTGCCCTCGTCGTCGATGACCGTGTCGTAGCCGTCGGGCAGCGTACGGACGAACCGGTCGGCGTGCGCTGCCCGCGCCGCCTCCTCGATCTCGCCCCGGGTGACCTCGCGAGAGGCCCCGTACGCGATGTTGTCCGCGATGGAGCCGCCGAACAGCCAGGTGTCCTGGAGCACCATGCCGATGCCGGACCGGAGTTCGTCCCGGGACATCCGCGCGATGTCGACGCCGTCGAGGGTGATACGCCCGCCGGAGACCTCGTAGAACCGCATGAGGAGGTTGACGAGGGTGGTCTTGCCGGCGCCGGTCGGGCCGACGATCGCGACCGTGTGGCCCGGTTCCACCGTCAGCGAGAGGTCCTCGATGAGCGGCTTGTCGGGGTCGTAGCGGAAGGAGACGTGCTCCAGGGCGACGAGGCCGCGCAGTTCCTCGGGGCGTTCGCCCGGCATCGGGTCGGCCTTCTGCTCCTCGGCGTCGAGGAGTTCGAAGATCCGCTCGGCCGAGGCGACGCCGGACTGGACCAGGTTCGCCATCGACGCGACCTGGGTGAGAGGCATCGAGAACTGGCGCGAGTACTGGACGAAGGCCTGCACATCACCGATGGACAACGAACCGGACGCGACCCGCAGCCCGCCCACGACCGCGACCAGCACGTAGTTGAGGTTCGACACGAACATCATCAGCGGCTGCATGACCCCGCTGTTGAACTGCGCCTTGAAGCCCGCCTCGTACAACGCGTCGTTCTGTTCGGCGAACAGCTTCGCCGACTCGTCCTGGCGCCCGAACACCTTCACCAGGTTGTGCCCGGTGTACATCTCCTCGACGTGCGCGTTGAGCTTGCCCGTCGAGCGCCACTGCTGCACGAAGTGCGGCTGCGAGCGCTTGCCGATGCGGGTGGCGACGAGGAACGACAGCGGCACGGTCACCAGCGCGACCAGCGCCAGCAGCCACGACACCCAGAACATCATCGCGAGCACACCGATGATCGTGAGCAGCGAGTTGATCAGCTGGCCCATCGACTGCTGGAGCGTCTGGCCGATGTTGTCGATGTCGTTGGTCGCGCGTGAGAGCACCTCACCGCGCTGCCGCTTGTCGAAGTACGACAGCGGGAGCCGCGACATCTTCGTCTGCACGTCCTCGCGCAGCCGGAACATGGTCCGGTTGACCGCCCGGTTGACCATCCGGGTCGCCACCGCCATCAGGAGCCCGGCCACCAGGAACGTGCCCAGCGCGAGCAGCAGTACATGACCCACCGAGGTGAAGTCGATGCCCTTGCCCGGTGTGAAGTCCGTGCTCTTCAGCATGTCCGCGACCGAGCCCTGGCCCCGGTCGCGCATCGCCTGGAGGGCCTGCGCCTTGGTCGTCCCGGCCGGCATCTGCCGCCCGATGATGCCCGCGAAGACCAGGTCGGTGGCGTTGCCGAGGATCTTCGGCCCCACCACGTTCAGCCCGACGCTGATCACCACACACACCAGCAGGATGCCGATGGTCAGCCGCTCCGGCCTGAACTGGCCGATGAGCCGCTTGCCGGACACCTTGAAGTCCATCGAACGGGCGTCGGGGCCCGTCCCGGCCATCATCCGCCCCATGGGCCCGGCCATCAGGCAGCCTCCGCTTCCGTCAGCTGGGAGAGCACGATCTCCCGGTAAGTCTCGTTGTCCGCCATCAGTTCGTGATGGCGCCCCGTCCCCACAACCCGTCCCTCGTCGAGTACGACGATCCGGTCGGCGTCCCTGATCGTCGCGACCCGCTGCGCCACGATCACCACGGTCGCCTCGGCGGTCTCCTGCGAGAGCGCCGCCCGCAGCGCCGCGTCGGTCGCGTAGTCGAGGGCGGAGAAGGAGTCGTCGAAGAGGTAGATCTCCGGCCGCTGCACGAGTGTCCGGGCGATCGCGAGCCGCTGCCGCTGACCGCCGGAGACGTTTGTGCCGCCCTGCGAGATGGGGGAGTCCAGCCCGTTCTCCAGCCCCTCGACGAAGCCCTTGGCCTGCGCCACCTCCAGCGCGTGCCACAACTCCTCGTCGGTCGCGTCGGGATTGCCGTAGCGAAGGTTGGTCGCGACCGTGCCCGCGAAGAGGTACGGCTTCTGCGGGACCAGGCCGACCGTCTTGGCGAGCAGCACCGGGTCGATGGTCGACACGTCGACCCCGTCGACGAGGACCTCGCCGTCGGTCGCGTCAACCAGCCGCGGGACCAGACTCAGAAGGGTGGACTTTCCGCTGCCGGTCGAGCCGATCACGGCCGTCGTCTCGCCCGGGCGGGCCACCAGGTCGATGGACTTCAGCACGGGTTCCTCGGCGCCCGGGTAACAGAAGCCGACCCCGCGGACCTCCAGATGCCCGTGCCGGCGCAGCTCGAAGACGGGAGCCACCGGCGGCACGACACTGCTCTCGGTGTCGAGGACTTCCTCGATGCGCTCGGCACAGACCTCCGCGCGCGGCACCATCATGAACATGAAGGTGGCCATCATCACGGACATCACGATCTGCATCAGATAGGCGAGGAACGCCGTCAGATCGCCGATCTGCATCCCGCCGCTGGCGATCCGGTGCGCGCCGAACCACACGACCGCGATCGACGACAGGTTCACCGTCGTCATGACCACCGGGAACATCAGCGCGAGCAGGTTGCCGGACTTTAGCTGCATCTCGGTCAGATCGGAGTTGGCCTTCCGGAACCGGTCCTTCTCGTACTCGTCGCGGACGAAGGCGCGGATGACGCGGTTGCCGGTGATCTGCTCGCGCAACACCCGGTTCACCGCGTCCAGGCGCACCTGCATGGCCCGGAACAGCGGCCGCAGCCGCCGCACGATGATCGTCACGCAGATCGTCAGCGTCGGCACCACCGCGATCAGTACCCCGGACAGCGGCACGTCCAGACCGAGCGCCAGGATGATCCCGCCGACGCACATGATCGGCGCCGACACGAGCAGCGTGAACGTCATCAGGGCCAGCATCTGGACCTGCTGGACGTCATTGGTCGTCCGGGTGATCAGCGAGGGCGCGCCGAACTGCCCGACCTCGCGGGCCGAGAACGACTGCACCCGGTCGAAGATGGCACCCCGGATGTCCCGGCCGAGGGCCGCCGCGGTGCGCGCGCCGAAGTAGACGGCACCCGTGTTGCACACGACCTGGACCAGCGAGATCCCGATCATCAGGGCGCCGAACGACAGGATGTAACCGGTGTCACCCTTCACGACACCGTTGTCGATGATGTGCGCGTTGAGGGTGGGCAGGTAGAGGGTGGCGCAGGTCTGCAGGAACTGCAGCAGCACCAGCAGGGCGATGGGTTTCCTGTAGGGCCTGAGATAGGTCCGCAGAAGTCGTATGAGCACGCTGGGTCTCTCGGAGTCGGCGGGTGGAGGGCGGGCGGTGTGCCCCTCGCCCCCATCGTCGGACACTCCACCCGCGTTACCTCAACCGATTAAGCCAACAGCAGTGCCCTATGCGCCGTTATGCACCCTTGAGTGCCTTATTCATGTCGACGACCGCGCGTCCCTACGAGCGGAACGCGCCCGGATGGGTCTGTTCCCGTACGGACACGTACTGCTGCCGCACGGCCTGTCCTACGGCCAACTCGTCGCCCGGCTCGAAGACCTGGGCGACCGGTCCCTGCCAGGGCGGCGGGTTGCGCGGGTCGAGGGTGCCCTGGGAGACACCGAGCGCCCACGCGGCCTGCCGGGCGGCGCCGATCGCGGCGTAGTCGGCGGGCTGCGGTACGACGATCTGGGTCCCGAAGAGCGCGGGCGCCGCGGCCTGCACGGCGGGCAGCTCGGCGGCCGACCCGAGCAGGAAGAGCCGCCGTACGGCCACACCCCGCCCGCGCAGCACGTCCAGCGCGTCCGCGAGCCCGCACAGCATGCCCTCGAACGCGGCCCGCGCCAGATGCTCCGCCTTCATCGACTCCCGCCGCAGCCCGGCCAGCGTGCCGGCGGTGTGCGGGAGGTTGGGCGTCCGCTCACCTTCCAGATACGGCAGGAACACGAGCCCGTGCGCTCCCGGCGTCGACTTCATCGCCAGCTCGGACAGACTCTCCAGGTCGGACAGCCCGAGCAGTTCGGCGGCGCCGCGCAGGGTCCGTACGGCGTTGAGTGTGGTGACGACCGGCAGGTGCATCCCGGTCGCGTCGGCCAGCGAGGTGATCATCCCGCTCTGGTCGACGAGCGCCTCGTGGTGCACGGCCATCACGGACCCGGAAGCGCCGAGCGACACGACCGCGTCCCCGAACCCGATCCCGAGCCCGAAGGCGGCGGCCATGGTCTCGCCGGTACCGGCGGAGATCAGCAGCCCCTCCGGAGTCGTACCGGCCGCGTCGGAGGGACCGATCACGTCGGGCAGCATGGCCTGGTGGCCGAGGGCGAGTTCGACGAGATCGGGCCGGTAGCCGCCACTGGCGGCGGACCAGTACCCGGTCCCCGAGGCCCCGCCCCGGTCGGTCGTTCTCCGCACCGGCCGCCCGAGAAGCTGCCACACGAGCCAGTCATGAGCCTGGAGCAGCGCGGTCGTCCGCCGGGCGTTGTCGGGCTCGGTCCTGTTCAGCCAGCGGAGCTTGGTGACGGGCTGCGCGGCCTGCGGTACGGAACCCACCGCCTGCGCCCACGCCTCACGCCCGCCGAGCGCGTCGATCAGATCGGCCGCCGCGACCTGCGCCCGCTTGTCACCGCCGACCATCGCGGGCCGCACGGTGTTGCCCTGCGAGTCCAGCGGCACCAGGGCGTTCTGCTGTGCGGACACACCGATGGCCTGCACGCCTTCGAGCAGTCCCCCGCCGGCCGCCTCGCCCAGCGACAACAGCCAGGCCTGTGGATCGACATCGGAGGGCCGCCCGCCGCCCTCGGTCTCGGTTTCGACCGGATGCGGCGCATATCCCTGCCTGAGCACGGACCCCGTGTCCGTGTCGCAGACGACGATACGAGTGAAATCGGGCGAACTGTCCAACCCGGCGACTATCCCCATGGCGGAAATTCTGCCGTACGGCGGGAGGTGACGGCGCCGGGTCGGGACTCCCTAGGTGTTGCTGGTGCCCCAGTCGTCCTCGCCCGTACCGTTCGCGTTGCGCTCACGCAGGGACCGTACGCGCTGGGCCACCGAGTCGGGGACCCGGTCGCCGACCTTGTCACTGACCGCGTGGTACGCCTTGCCCGCGTACTGACGCCCCTGCTGCGCCGCCGTCTCGGCGGTGTTGCGGACGGCGGGGTTCTGCGCGACCTGACGCGCCGACTTCTTCAGCTGCTCGTAGCGCTCGCGTCCGGCCCGCGTGCCCAGCACGTAACCCAGAGCCAGTCCGACGACGAACGTGAGCTTGTAGCGCATGACGGCCATCCTTCCCTTGCGTAGGTCCCTCGCGGGTCTCCGGCGCGGCATCGGTGCCGGGGGAACCGATTGGCGGAGCACCCCCCTGCTTGCGCTAATGTATGTGTCGCAGCGAGCACACGCCCCCTGGCGAATACCCAGGGAGTCACGTTCGATGCAACGAGGCATTCCCCTGTAGCTCAATTGGCAGAGCAGCCGGCTGTTAACCGGCAGGTTACTGGTTCGAGTCCAGTCGGGGGAGCTTCGGTCTTCCGTAGCTCAATTGGCAGAGCAGCCGGCTGTTAACCGGCAGGTTACTGGTTCGAGTCCAGTCGGGAGAGCACAGTGAGGAAGCAGTGAAGAGGACCCCGTTGGGGTCCTTTTTCATGTCCCCCGGAACCGCTCGCGGCAGGCCGCAGTCCTCATGGTCGTGCGAAGTCGACCATCCGAAGCAGGAGATCGTATGAGCGGCTATGCTGCGGCAGACGGCGCGTACAAATGTGCGCGACGCGCCGTAATGGGGCGGTAGCTCAGCCGGTTAGAGCAGCGGACTCATAATCCGTCGGCCGTGGGTTCGAGTCCCACCC
>NZ_JBLTJC010000423.1:0-8254 GCF_048158785.1 Streptomyces colwelliae
CCCCGTCCGCCGGCCGCCTGCTTGGCGCTCTTCCCGCCTCGGCGGGGGAGGCCGCCGAGGAGCGGTTGCAGGACCTCGTCGTCTCCCGCACCGCGCAGCTGCTGGGCATGGAAGAAGTCCCGGCCCGAACAACGCGACCAACGACACCCCCGTCGCCAGCCACGTGGCCCCCAGCCACTGCGCCCCGTAGTACCCGAGAGCCACGCTGTACGCCGCCCAGGACAGGCCCGCGAGGGCCGACCAGGGGAGGAAGTCGCGGGCGCGGCGGTGGGCGGCGCCTGCGCCCAGGGAGACGACCGAGCGGCCGGCGGGGGCGAAGCGGGCCAGGATGACCAGGGCTCCGCCGCCGCGGGCCAGGGCCTGGCCGAGACGTTCCTGCGCGGTGGTGAGGCGGCGGGAGCGGGAGATGGCGCGGTCCAGGCGTTCGCCGCCGCTCCAGGCCAGCCGGTACGCGACCAGGTCGCCCAGTACGGACGCGCCGGCGGCGCACGCGATCAGCGCCAGGATGCTGGGGACCTCGTGCGGGACGGGAACGGCGTCGGCCGCCGCGCCGGTGCCCGCTGCCGCCGCCGTGGCGGCCGCGATGACCAGGACTCCGCTCGGCAGAACCGGCAGGAACACATCAAGGAGTACGGACAGGGCGACCATGGCGTAGATCCATGGGCTGCCGGTCAGCGACCCCACACTCTCGAACAACACATCTCCCCGTGAACTCCCCCGTGGGCCGGACCTGCCGCAGCGTCGCGAGGGAGCGGCAGGGGCGGCCAGTGACAGCCATACAGCGTACGCCTGGGTGGGGACAGGAGATTCACGGGGGGCACGTGTGATCCGCACAGTGTGTTCACCCGGCTGCCCCGTCCCGGGGAGCGGGGCGGGTCCGCATCCCGTAGCAACGTAAAGGGGTTCGAAGCGGACCTGAACGTGAGGAACGGTACACATCATGGTGGCAGGCATATGCGCGGGCGCCGTCGTCGCGGCCCTACTGGCGAGCGGGACGGGTGGTACGGGAGGCTCCGGCGCCCCTGACGGGTACTGGATGCGGACGGACGCGCGGTTCGCGCCGGTCGGCGCCTTCGTGCCGTCGGCGGCGGTCACGTACGACGGCAAGGTGGTCCCCGCCGCCGCGTGGATCCAGGTGAGTCAGCACACGGCGGTGAGTGGTGCTACGACCGTGAAGCTGCGGGTCGACGGGATGGTGCCGGGGCACGCGTACGCCGTCCATGTGCACCAGAAGCCGTGCGGCGCCGACCCGGCCGCGGCGGGCGGGCACTTCCAGCACAAGCCGTCCACGGACCCGGCCGACGTCACCGCCGACAACGAGGTCTGGCTGGACTTCACGGCCGACGAGCACGGCGCCGCCGAGGCGAGCGCCCGGCACGACTGGGGCTTCCGGCAGGGCGAGGCGTCCTCGGTCGTGATCCACGACATGCCGGGCAGCAAAGTCCGCGCCGCCTGCTTCACGGTGCCGTTCGGCTGGGCTCCCTGACGTCACATGAAGGTGCCCTCCCCCGTGCGAGAGGGGGAGGGCACCTTCATGTACCTGTAGGGGCATGTGCCTGTAGGGGTCAGGCGGTGACCGGCGTCTGATCGGCCGACGTCCGCTCACCGGCCGCCGTGGCGGACCGCTTCACGAACAGCCGGTCCACGCCGAGCGCGCCGGACCCCGTGAACACCAGCAGCAGGAAGGCCCAGCAGAACATCGCCGAGGCCTCGCCGCCGTTCTGGATCGGCCACAGGGCCGCCTGCTGGTGGACGTTGAAGTACGCGTACGCCATCGAGCCCGAGGTGATCAGCGCGGCCGCGCGGGTGCCGAGGCCGAGCAGGACGAACGTGCCGCCGACGAACTGGATCACGGCCGCGTACCAGCCGGGCCAGGTGCCCGCGTCGAGGGTGCCGCCGTCGGTGCCTGCGGCGCCGCCGAGGATGCCGAAGAGCGAGGCCGCTCCGTGGCAGGCGAAGAGCAGGCCGACGACGACGCGGAACAGGCCGACGGCGTACGGCTGGGCGCTGTTGAGGCGCCCGGACAGGGAGGGAGTCATGTGGGGGGTGCTCCTTCGGTCGGGCCGGTCCGGGTCGCGGACCGGTCTGGGGGACGAGCCGAGTGAGCGATCAACGTTAGGTGAACCTAATCTATGCTTGCAAGTTCAACATTCGGCCACTGTTCAGCTTCCGTTTGCGGTTCCGGATCGGCCGTCGCCGCACGTAGAACCGCTCTCGCCACCGCGTCGGCGTCCGAAAGCGTGACCGAATCCACGCCCGGACGAGCACCCGCCGCGGTCACCCAGTGCACGCCCTCCGTGGGCACCCCGAACGCGAACCGCCTTGCGTGGACGCCTCCTTGACGGTTGATCAGACGGTACGGACGTGGTGTTACGTCGAGTCCTCCCGTTTCGTAACCATCCACCGTGTGCGGCCGGCACCGGCCCGTCCGCAGCAGTCGGCCGAGGAGTTCGTCGGCGGTGCGGCGCAGGTCCGGTTCGGGCAGCCGGGCCTCTATGAGGGTTGTCACACGCACCGCCGAGCCCGGTATCCCGGGGGAGCGCGCCACCCAGGCGCCGTCCGCGTCCCGCACCTCCAGCCGCGGCCCGAGCACCTCCACCACGCCCGCCTCCACCAGCGCGGCCAGCTCCTCGATACGGCGCCGGGGCGGGCCGATGGACAGGAACGCGTTGAGCGGGGTGTACCAACGGTCCAGGTGGTCACGGCGGGAGGAGCCGGCCAGACCCCCGTGGTCGACGACCAGCCGGAGTTCGTTGCGCAGATCGCGCAGCACGTCCAGGGCCGCCTTGAGCGGGCCGTCCACATTGCCGAGCGCCGCGTGCTCGGCGTCCTCGCGCAGATACGACAGCAGCCAGTCCCGCCAGGCCACCGGGTGCGCGAGATCGCGTTCCGTATACGGGCGGGACAGTCGGTCCCAGCACCAGCGGTCGGTGTCCGGGATCCCGAACTCGTCGAGTATCAGGGCCTCTTGGGGGTCGCGGTGCGGTACGGCGAGGAAGCGCTCGGTGAATTCCGTCAACTCCGGGTGCCGGTAGGGCCGTAGCAGCGCGGTGTAGTAGACCGTCTCGACCTCCTTCGCCACCAACGGCCATATCTCCGTGAGGAATTCGGGCGGCTCGGCGGAGTCGGCGCGTTTGCGGAAGGCCGATATCGCCTCGGGGGTGAGGACGAGGGGGGTGTGGCGGCCGTACGGCCCCTTCGCGTTGTCGCCGCGGGCCTGGTACGGGATGCCTCGGCGTGAACCGGCGTACAGGCGGGGCTCGTTGCCGGAGGGGAGGTAGCGAAGGCCGCCGTTCTCCGTGCGGGTGAAACGGCCGCCCCTGCCCGTCGTCAACAGGGCTGTGTGGTCGAAGAAGTTGAGGCCCAGACCGCGCAACAGGACTGGTTCGCCCGGCCGTACGACGGACAGGTCGACGTCGGCCGGGTTGGCGGGCGGGATGTGGCGCAGGCCGTGGCGGCCGGCGTAGGAGCAGAGCCGGCGCTGGGTGGTGTCCGGGGCCGTCGGGAGGTGGCCCTGCGCCAGGACCACGGCCGAAAGGGCGGACAGGGTACGGCCGTTGTCGAGGGTGAGGGCCTGATGGCCGTCGGGTGCGTCGTCGAGGCGTACCGCGCGTGCCCTGTGTGTCGCGACCTGGACGGACTCGGGGGCCTCGCGGACCGCGCGGGCGAACACCCACTCCAGATAGCGGCCGTAGTGCGCGCGGGTGGGGTAGTCGTCCGGGCCCAGTTCGGCGGGCGCCCACTCGTGCAGGCTCGGGCCGGGGCGGATCGGGCCCGAGCAGTCCACGCTGGCGTCGGTGAAGAGGGTCACCTGGGAGGCCACGGTGTTCATCAGCAGCTCGGGCGACTGCGCGGAGCGCCACACGCAGCCGGGGCCCGGGGGCGCCGGGTCGACGACGTGGACGGTGAGGCGGGTGCCGGGCGGCAGGAGCTCAGGCGCGGAGGCGCAGAGGCGTTCCAGGACGCTCGTACCGCGCGGACCGGCGCCGACCACGGCGACCGAGACGGCGGCCGGGACGGGGGCCGGTTCGCCGTCGGGCGCGTTCACTGCGGACAAAGGGGTGACTCCCGGGCGTGTGGGGGCGCGATGGAGCAGACCGCCCACCGGGAAAGCGGACGGCCCGCCTCATCATGCCCCCAGCGAGATCACGAGGGTGTCAGCGGGGACTCCTCCACGGTCTTCAGCGTCCCGTCCGCCCGTGCCTGCTCCAGCCGCAGCCGGGCCGAACGACCGTGCAGGGTAAGGGTCATGATCTGGTTGCCGAACCAAGGGCCGCCCGTCTTGCGCCACGTGACGGACGGGTGCGGGCAACGGCCGTGCCGGGCGAGACGGCGGCCCAGACCGCGCGCGACCGCGCTCCAGCCGAAACGGAAACCGAGGCGTATGTAGGAGGGGATCGAGTTGTGGACGGGGGAGCAGGTCAGCTGGAGGACGCGGGAACTCGGGCTGGCTGTCCGCCACTTGGGCTCCGCCACGTACGCGTGGTGTACGTCTCCCGACAGTACGAGCACCGATGCCGGCGCCCCGTCTCCCGACCCCACCTCGGCGATCAGGTCCGCCAGCTCCTCGAAGGACTCCGGGAACGCCGCCCAGTGCTCCAGGTCGGCCGCGCGGCGCAGTTTCTCGCCGAAGTCGGCCCAGCGGGCGCCCCGTTCACCCCGGGACAGGGCCGCGTCCCAGGACTCGGCGTCGTGGATGAGGTGGGGCAGCAGCCAGGGGAGCGAGGTGCCGATGAGGAGGTGGTCGTAGGAACCTGGGTCTGCCAGCGCCTCGGTGCGCAGCCACTCGGCCTCGCCGGGGTCGAGCATCGCGCGGTGCTGCTCGTCGAGGACGCGGGCCGCCCTGCTGTCCACCATCAGCAGGCGCACCCGGCCGAAGTCGCGCCGGTAGCTCCAGCGGACGGTGGCCGGGTCGGCGTCGGCGCGGCAGGCGAAGGCGCGGAGCTCGTCGGTGCCGTCGGGGGCGTCGCGGACCGCCAAGTAGAGGGGATCGGCGGCGAGTTCGGCGGGGGAGAGGTTCCCCAGGTGCTGATGCACCCAGTACGACATCAGCCCGCTCAGCAGCCGCTCGCGCCACCACGGGGTGGCCCGCATGTCGGCGAGCCAGGCGGCGCTGGTGTTCCAGTCGTCGATGACGTCGTGGTCGTCGAAGATCATGCAACTCGGCACCGTGGACAGCAGCCAGCGGATCTCCGGGTCGAGCCAGGACTCGTAATAGAGGCGCGTGTACTCCTCGTAGTCCGCGACCTCGCTGCCGGGCGGCTCGCTCAGATCGCGGCGCGCGGAGAGCCAGCGGCGGGTCGCGTCGGAGACCTCGTCGGCGTACACCTGGTCGCCCAACAGGAGGAGCACGTCCGGCCGTTCGGCCTTCGGGTCGCGGGCGATGCGCGAGGCCAGCGTGTCCAGGGCGTCCGGGCCCACCGGGTCGTGGTCGTCGGCGGGCGGCGCGGCCCAGCGGCAGGAGCCGAACGCGACACGGACCGTACCGTCGGCGTCCGGGGTGTGGATCACGGACGGCGGGAACGGCGATTCGGGCAGCGGCCACACGCGCGTGCCGTCGAGGAACACGTCGTACAGCGTCGACGTCCCCGGCGTGAGGCCCTCCACCGGCACCAACGCGTAGTGGTGGCCCGCCACTTGGAAGGTCCGGGCGGTGCCCCGGGCGCCGTCCGCGCAGCGCACCTCGGCGGTGCACGGACGGCTCGCCTCGACCCATACGGTCGCTGACGAGCCGTCGGCGTAGCGAAGCAGTGGTCCAAGACTCAGTCCGGCCACGGTTGATCACCTTCCTCCGTCGCCCCGTACGGTACGGAACGACGGAGGTCAGCGACTAGGTTCCGCGGATCACCACTTGGTCGCGGGCTCAGCAGCCGCTGAGGACCGAGGTGAGCTTGGCCTTCTCGGCCGTGTCGACCGAGAGGTCGTAGTAGTACTTCACCTGGACCCAGGCACGGACGTACGTGCAGGCGTACGAGGTGAGGGACGGCATCCAGGTCGCTGGGTCCTGGTCGCCCTTGGACTGGTTGACGTTGTCCGTGACGGCGATGAGCTGCGGACGGGTCACGTCGTTGGCGAAGGCCTGGCGCTGGGCGGTGGTCCAGTTCCGGGCGCCGGAGTCCCAGGCCTCGGCCAGCGGGACGAGGTGGTCGATGTCGACGTCGGAGGCGGCGGTCCAGGTGGCACCGTCGTAGACCGAGTACCAACTGCCGCTGGTGGCCACGCAGGCGGAGGTGGTGACGACGTTCGTACCGTCCCGCTTGAGGATGTACTCACGGGTGTTGCAGGTGCCGCTGATCGTGATCCAGGTGGGGAACAGGTCACGGTCGTAGCCGGTCCGGACCTCGGTGGCCACGGTGAGTGAGGCGAGGTAGGTGCGGGCGGTGGCGGCGCTGACCGGGGTGGGAAGGGCGGCGGAGGCGGCCGGACCGTTGAAGAGTCCGGCGAAGGCTATGAGCCCGGTGAGTGCCGCGAGTATGCTGAGCCGTCGACGCGCGTAGAACTTCGGCATACGAACTCCCTTGTGGTGTGGGGGCGTTGGAGTGCGAGCGGGGAAATGCTCGCGGTGCCGTGTTGCGGGAAGGTGTGCGTCCGGTAAGAAGCTAGTGACGTGCTCATGACACAACAAGGGGTACGGCGAGACTTTCCTCACGGGTGGACAGGGCCGGTCCTCGCGTACAGTGGACGGCGCAGAAGGGGAGTAGCTCTTCGCCGGACCGTCGACATACTGCTCAGCTCGTCTGAGCCGGCGCCCGGAGGCAGGTTCATCCCGCAGGTGGGGATGGGTCGGCCAGCGAGACCTTCGGTAAAGCAGTGCACTAGTCGTTTTTCGTGTGCGCTGCCGTGCCGAGGTGTCCGCAGACAGCAATCACACTCTCGGTGGGGCAGCCCCGACCGATTGAGGAACCTTGATCAGCATCAGCGTGACGGCGCTCGTCTTCGGCGTCGTCTTTCTCGCCGAACTCCCCGACAAGACCGCGCTCGCCGGACTCGTCCTCGGCACCCGTTACCGCGCCTCGTACGTCTTCGCCGGTGTGGCCGCGGCGTTCCTGCTCCATGTCGTGCTCGCGGTGGCGGCGGGCAGCGTACTGACGCTGCTGCCGCGGCAGTTGGTGGCCGCGGTGACCGGTGTGCTCTTCCTGGGCGGGGCCGCGGTGCTCCTCTTCAAGAAGGGTGACGACGAGGAGGAGGTCCGGGGGCCCAAGGATCAGTCCTTCTGGAAGGTCTCCGGCGCCGGATTCATGCTCATCCTGGTCGCCGAGTTCGGTGACCTGACCCAGATCATGACGGCCAACCTCGCGGCCCGCTACGACGATCCGTTCTCCGTCGGGCTCGGTGCGGTGCTGGCGTTGTGGGCGGTGGCCGGGCTGGGCATCGTGGGCGGGAAGGCGCTGATGAAGCGGGTGCCGTTGAAGTTGATCACGCAGGTCGCGGCGGTGCTGATGCTGGCGCTGGGGGCGTGGAGTCTTTGGGAGGCCGTCGCCGGGTGAGGGGGCTGATGGGGGCTTTGGTTCGGCGGGGTGAGCTGAACGGTGGATGAACTGTTCCGGGGGTGGTGGCGCGATGCCGGTTCTGTTTTGTACCGTAGAGAAACAAAGTGGCTCCCGTCCGTTCTCCCTGACCGGCGGGCGGGGCCACCTTGTCCCTCCGGGGGTCGACCGGGGTGACCAGGTTGACCGACGTACACCTCTCCCGTTCCTTGGAGCCTGCCGATGACGGCCACCACCGTGCTCACCGCCCGCGCCCTCCTGCTGGACATGGACGGCACCCTCGTCGACTCGCACGCCGTCGTCGAGCGGATCTGGCGGAACTGGGCCGACCGGCACGGGCTGAACGCGGACGAGGTCATGAAGGTCGTGCACGGCCGGCAGGGGTACGCGTCGATGGCGCTGCTGCTGCCCGGCCGGCCCA
Source organism: Streptomyces colwelliae (assembly GCF_048158785.1). NCBI lineage: Bacteria > Bacillati > Actinomycetota > Actinomycetes > Kitasatosporales > Streptomycetaceae > Streptomyces > Streptomyces colwelliae. Next base: position 7,909 of record NZ_JBLTJC010000423.1, read on the forward strand.
TGGAACAGAACTACGCCGAGAACGCGCGCATGCTCGCCGAGGAGACCGCCGACGTCGAGGGCGTCGTCCCGATCCCGGGTGCGCCGGAATTCCTGGCGTCCCTACGGGGTCTTCCGCACGCGCTCGTCACGTCGGCGGACGTCGCGCTGTCCACGGCGCGGATGGGGGCGGCGGGGTTGGAGTTGCCGGAGGTCCGGATCACTGCGGAGTCCGTCGGTGCGAGCAAGCCTGACCCGGAGGGCTTTCTGAAGGGCGCCGCCGAACTGGGCGTCGCGCCCGCGGATTGTGTTGTCTTTGAGGACTCCGGGGCGGGGATCGCTGCGGGGCGCTCCGCGGGGATGCGGGT
>NZ_JBLTJC010000424.1:0-8221 GCF_048158785.1 Streptomyces colwelliae
CCGGCCCGCCCACCCCGTGCGATGCGACGGTCACCGGCAGACCCTTCCAACTCCCGCTGAACACACGGTATTCGCGGTGGTAGGACACCTCCTCGGCACCGTCAAGCAGCGCGGCGACGGCGGCGGCGCGCGCCGGGTCGCCGACGACGACCGCGTGCGCGGGAAGTCCGGTGCGCGGTATGCGCGTGATGGGCAACAGGTCCTGCGTCATGTGGTGGCTCCGGAAGGGGAGTTGACGGTACGGCGACGGCGGCGGGCCGTCGAGAGGAAGAGGGCGACGAGCGTCACGACGTACGGCGCGGCATCCGTGGCCTGTTGGGGCAGGCCGACGCCCTGGAGGCGGAAGCCGGCGGCCTCGGCGAGACCGAAGAGCAGCGCGGCGAGCAGCACGCCGACGGGCGCCGCGCGGCCCAGCATGACCGCGACGACGGCGATCCAGCCCCGGCCCGCCGTCATGTTCTCGGAGAACAACGTGACGTTGCCGAGCGCGAGTTGGGCTCCCGCGAGCCCGCACAGGACGCCCGAGATCAGTACGGCCGCGTACTTGTACTTCGCCGGGCTCACCCCGAGCGTCGCCGCCGCGTCCGGTGCCTCGCCCACCCCGCGCAGCCGCAGCCCCCACACACTCCGGGACAGCATCACAGCGGCCACCGCGACCGCGACGAACGCCAGATACGCGAGCGGGGTGAAGCCACCGATCAACGGCAGCCCGGCGAGTGACGGATCGTCGAAAGTGCCCTGCACACCGAAGACCGTACGCAGCAGGAAGCTGGTCAGGCCAACTGCCAGGAGATTCATGGCGATTCCGAGAACTACCGCGTCTCCGCGCAGAGTTACCGCACCCACGGCGAGGATCAACGAATACGCGGCCGCCGCGAGCGCCGCCGCCAGGACGCCGAGCCAGGCACTGCCCGTGAACCAGCTCGTGGCCACCGACGTGAAGCAGCCCATCAGCATCATGCCTTCGAGGCCGATGTTGAAGACGCCCGCACGCTCGCAGATGGCACCGCCGAGGGCGGCCAGCAGGATCGGGGTCAGCGCGCGCAGTGCCGACATCAGCAGATCGGAGTCGAAGAACATCAGGCGGCCCCGATTTCCTGAGACTTTTCCGGAGAGGCTCCCCGAGAGCTTTCGTGCGGGTCTTCCTGAGCACGTCTCCTGAACCACCCACTGGGGAAGCGCAGTCGGGCCGCCAGGAACACGATCACGATGGCCTGGAGCACCTGTGTCAGCTCGCGCGGCACCTCGGTCGTACGCTCCATTGCCAACCCGCCGACCGCGAGGACGGCGAAGAAGAAGGAGGCGACTACCGTGCCGAGCGGTGCGGCGGCTGCCAACAGGGCCGCCGTAAGTCCCGTCCAGGTGTAGCCGGGTGCGGTGAGCGAGCCGTCGACGAAGCGGTACGGGAAGCTCAACACCCCGATGGCGCCCACGAGTCCGGCCAGCGCGCCGGAGACGGACATCAACTTGAGGGTCAGGCCCCGGCGTTCGACGCCCGCGTAGGCGGCGAAGCGGGAGTTGAGGCCGGTCATGCGGATCTCGTAGCCGAAGGCCGTGCGCTTGTCGGTGAACCAGTAGGCGGCCGCCGCGAGGACGACGAGGAGCAGGCCCACCGTCACCGTCGAGTCGCCGAACGCTGGCAGCGCCACGCCGTCCGGCATCGCCCAGGTCTGGGGGAGGCTGGAGCCGGGTTCCTTGAGCGGGTAGCGCGCCAGGTAGGAGGCGAGGGAGACCGCCGGGTAGCTCAGCAGCAGGCTGCTGACCAGGAGCGGAACGCCGAGACGGTTCTCGCACAGGGCGGCCAGCGCGGCGTACACGGCGCCCGCCGCCATGCCCGCGAGCAGCGCCAGGGCGACGGTGAGCGGTGCGGGCAGCGGCGAGTACAGACCGGTCACGGCCGCCGTGATGCCGCCGAGGACCATCTGTCCGTCGCCGCCGAGGTTGATCAGCCCGGCCCGCAGCGGGATCGCCAGCGCGAGCGCCATGCCGAGCACGCTGGTGCCGGTGCTCAGCGTGGAACCGATGCCGTCCGCGCCGAGCGAGCCGGTGAGGACCGCGCCGTACGCCGTGAACGGGTCCGCGCCGGTGCCGACGAGGAACAGGGCGCCGATGACCAGGCCCGCGAGCACGGAGAAGGTGATGGGGGAGCGCAACACCCCTGATATGCGCGGTATATGAGTGTGCGTCATGTCAGTCGACGGCCTCCGTCGGCGCTACGGCTCCGCCCGCCATGGCGAGTCCCAGTGCCCGTTCGTCCGCCTCGTCCTTCGTGTACGTCGCCGTGACCCGGCCCTCGTACATGACCAGGACCCGGTCCGCGAGGCCCCGGATCTCGCTCAGTTCGGCGGAGACGAGGAGGACGGCGTGACCGGCGTCGCGGTAGGCGACGATCTGGTCGTGGATGTTCTGGATGGCGCCGATGTCCACCCCGCGCGTGGGCTGTTCGACGAGCAACAGTGGTGCCTCGTGGGCGAGTTCGCGGCCGATCAGCAGCTTCTGGAGATTGCCGCCGGACAGCGCGGAGGCGGGCACCTCGGGGGTGGCCGCCTTGATGCCGAAGCGCTCGATCAGCCGACCGGCGTGGGCGCGTACGGCCGCGGGCGGCAGAAGTCCCTTGGTGGACAAGGACGTTCGGTGGTGGCCCATCGCGAGGTTGTCCGCGACGGACGCCGCCGGTGCCGTACCGACCGCGTGCCGGTCCTCGGGGACGTAGGCGAGGCCCTGCGCTCGGCGCTCGGTGGCCGAGACGTGGGTGATGTCCCGGCCCTTGAGCGCGACCCGACCGGAGGCGACCGGCCGTAGCCCGGCCAGGGCCTCGATCAGCTCGCTCTGGCCGTTGCCCGCGACGCCCGCGATGCCGACGATCTCCCCGGCGTGGACGGTGAGTCCCACTCCGTGGACGGCGTCCGTGGTGAGGTCGGTCACGTCCAGGACCACGTCAGTGGGGGTGCCGGGCGCGTGGACGCGGTCCAGTTCGACCGCGCGGCCGGTCATCGCGGCCGCGATCTCGTCGGCGGAGGTGTCCGCCGTGACCAGACGGGCGACCACCTGGCCGTCCCGGAGCACGGTCACGTTGTCGCTGCCTTCGAGGACCTCGCGCAGCTTGTGGGTGACAAGGATCACCGTACGACCCTGCGCTGCCAGCGACTTGAGGACCGCGAACAGGGCGTCCGCCTCGGCCGGTGTGAGCACGGCGGTCGGCTCATCGAGGATCAGCGTGCGGGCGCCGCGATGCAGCAGCTTGAGGATCTCCACGCGCTGGCGCAGCCCCACCGGCAGGTCGCCGACCCGGGCGTCCGGATCGACGGCGAGCCCGTGCTCCTCGGCCAGCTCCCGCACCCGGCGGCGGGCCGCGGCCCGGTCCACCAGGCCGAAACGGCGCGGCTCGGCGGCGTAGACGACGTTCTCGGCGACCGTCAGCGAGTCGAACAGCTTGAAGCTCTGGTGGACCATGCCGAGCCCGGCGGCCATCGCGGCGCTCGGGTCGCCGAAGGTCACCTCGCGTCCGTCGATCCGGATGGAGCCCGCGTCGGCGCGCTCCATGCCGTAGAGGATCGACATGAGGGTGGACTTGCCGGCGCCGTTCTCGCCCATGAGGGCGTGGATCTCGCCGCGGTGGACGGTCAGGTCGACGGCGTCGTTGGCGAGCGTGCCGGGGAACCGCTTGGTGATTCCCCGGAGCTCGACCGCTGGGTCAACTGGCGGCCGGGTCATCGACCTTGAGCTTTCCGGAGACGATCTGGTCGCGCAGCGCCTTCACCTTCGCGAGGACGTCCTTGTGCTGGGCGATCACGCACTTCGACGAGTCGACGCCCGCCTCAAGACCGGTGAGGCTGATGCCGCCCTCCTTCAGGCCGTACGACACGGAGGTGCCGGTCTTGCCCGCGAGGACCTGCTCGACGCCCTTCTCCACGGCGACGTCCGTCTTCTTGATCACGTTGTCGACGACAGTGCCGGGGGAGGAGACGCACTGGTTGACGTCGACGCCGTACGCGAACGCGCCCTTGGCCTTCGCGGCCTCGAAGACGCCGTAGTTGCCGGCCGCCGCTGCCGCCATGATCTGGTCGGTGCCCTTGGAGAGAAGGGAGTTGGCCTGCTCCTTGGCGCGCGCCGAGTCGTCGAACGGGGACTGGCCGCCGACGAAGCGCGTCGACGCGGACGTCTTGGCGGCGACCTTCTTGGCGCCGGCCGCGAACGGGTCGCTGTAGCGCCGGAACTGGGGAGTGTCGAGCACGTCCACCGCGCCGACCTTGCCGCTCTTGCTGAGCAACCCGGCCTCGGCGCCCGCGAGATAGACACCCTCGTGCTCACGGAACACGGCGCACGTGACGTTCTGATACGTCTTCGTCGTGCACGCGTCGATCATCAGGAACTGCTGCTTCGGGTGCGCCTTGGCCTGCTGCGCCACGAGGTCCGCGAACTCGAAACCGACCAGCACGATCACGCTCGGGCTCGCGTCCACGGCGGCCTGCACGTTCTGCTGCTGGGACGCGGTGTCCGTCGACTCGTAGACCTTCTCGGTCCCGTCGTGCGTCTTCGCCGCGGCCTTCACACCGGTGACGGCGAGCTTCAGGAACTCGTTCTGCCCGACCGCGTCCGGCGTGACCAGAGTGAACGACTTCCCGCTGCCGCCGCTCGCGCTGTCCGAGGCGTCGGTCTTCGCGGCGGCGTTGCAGGCGGTGGCGGCGGTGCCCATGAGCGTGGTGGCGGCGACGAGCTGGAGCGTACGACGTGATCTGCGGAGCATGGGGACCTTCCGGGGTACGGCAAGGCGCGCTCCGACGGGAGCGCGTGCGACCAGATGGTGAGACGGGAGGAGACGAGGGGTGGACGCGAGAGGGACAGGTCAGCGTCGACAGCAGTCGCTCGCGCAGCGGCCGTGATCGAGGAAACGGCGCATGGTGAGCAGCACACGTCCTCCTTCGTCTCGGCCTTCGGGCTGCGGGAGCTGGACTTTAACATTCGTTTTGAGACACCCGCTCGACTGTCTCGAACTGTGGTTCTTCCAGGTCATGTACGGTGTCCGACACCATCGGAACAGCAGGAGTGTCCCGTTATGTCCCAGGAATTGCGCGCCGTCGACTGGACCGGCAGCGGCCTCGCGCTCATCGACCAGACCCTGCTCCCGCATCGCAACGAGACGGTGGATGTCCACGATGTGGACACTCTGGTCGACGCGATCCAGCGCCTCGTGGTGCGCGGCGCGCCCGCGATCGGAGCGGCCGGCGCGTACGGCGTCGCGATCGCGCTCATCGAGGGCGAGCGGAAGGGCTGGACCGAGGCCGAGGTGCGTGCGGCGGTCGCCCGTGTCCGAGAGGCCCGGCCCACCGCGGTCAACCTCATGGCGGGCGTGGACCGGGTCATGACGCGTTTCGCCGAGGGTCTCGCCGCGGTCCTCGAAGAGGCCGCCGCCGTCCAGCGCGAGGACGTCGCGGGCAACCGCGCGATGGGCGCCTTCGGCGCGGACTGGCTGCTCGAAAGGCTCCAACGCGGGGGCGTGGAGCGGCCGTTGAGGCTTCTGACGCACTGCAACACGGGCGCGCTGGCCACGGCCGGCTGGGGCACGGCACTCGGCGTCATCCGCGAACTGCACGCGCGTGGCCTGGTGGAGGTCGTCTACGCCGACGAGACGCGCCCCCTGCTCCAGGGATCACGCCTCACCGCCTGGGAGTTGGTCCAGGAAGGCATCCCGCACTACGTCCAGGCCGACGGCGCCGCCGCAGGCACGATCCTGCGCGGCGAGGTCGACGCGGCCATCGTCGGCGCGGACCGCATCGCGGCCAACGGCGACACCGCGAACAAGGTCGGTACGGTGGGTGTCGCGCTGGCCTGCGCGGACGCCGGCATCCCGTTCCTGGTGGCGGCCCCGACGACCACCGTCGACCTCTCCACCGAGACCGGCGACGACATCCACATCGAACTCCGGGGCGAGGCCGAGGTGTTGGAGTGGTCGGGAGTACGGACGGCTCCGGCGGAGTCGCGCGGCCACAACCCGGCCTTCGACGTGACCCCGGGCCGCCTGGTCACCGGACTGGTCACGGAGCGGGGTGTGTTGGAGGTGTCGGCGGGTGAACTCCCAGGCGACCACCTGAAGTAGCAGTGCTGGCGAGCCCCCGCGCCCCTGCTTTTTGCTTTTAGGGGCGCGGGGCTGTGTCGATTTGCGGCTCCGCCGCGGGGCGCGACCAGCCCCCACCGGCCGGCAGCCTGACGACTACGCTCCCCGCGGAGTGCTGAGCTCCAACTCCAGCAACCACTCCACCACTTCAGTGTGATGCCGCGCCTGCCTCGCATCGGCACCCCACACATACAACCCATGCCCGGCGACAACCACCGCAGGCATCCGAAGATCCCGAGCCGCTTCCAAACGATCGCCCAGCACCTTCATATCCTGGCTGTTGGCGATGACAGGCAGCGTCACCTCGACATCATGCGCAGGCTGCCCAACACCCTTGAGCATCTCGACGTCCTTGAACACGATCCCGCCCGGCGCACGCCGCCCCATGGCAACGGACGCAACGGTATGCACATGGACGACCGCCCCCGCACCGGTCAACGCGGCGACACGAGCGTGCAGTTCGGCCTCGGCAGACGGCTTACCACCCCGGACGGCGGCACCATCGGAGTCCACCAACACCACATCGTCCGCCGTCAGTTCACCCTTGTCGTGCCCACTTGCCGTCACCGCCAGCCGCAGCGGATCCCGGCCCACCACCACGGACAAGTTCCCGGAGGTCCCCCTCATCCAGCCGAACGAGGCGAACCGAGCGGATTCGGCGGCGAGTTGAGCCCCCGCCTCCTTCAGGTCGAGGTCACTGATCTCGCTGCTCACGTGGTGCTCCTTGAACTGGTGATGCCGATCTCGTCGAACGCCCCCGCCTGCGCGTGGTCGCCGACGCCTTGCTCGAAATACGGTTCCCCGGGCCGCCGTACACCGACCGCGTGCCAGCCCGCGGACACGGCCGCGTCCAGCTCGCCGGGCCGGTCGGAGAGGAAGAGCAGCCGGGACGGGGCGATGCCGGTCGCGTCCGCGATACGTCGGTACGACTCCGGCTCCTGCTTGGGGCCGGCGTTCTCCGTGTCGTAGAGACCGGAGACCAGCGGCAGGAGGTCGCCCTCCGGGCTCGAGGTGAACCACGCGCGCTGCGCGGACACCGAGCCGGACGAGTAGACGTACAGCCGCAGACCCGCCGTGTGCCAGGCGCGCAGGGCCGGTACGACGTCGTCGTAGAAGTGCGAGACGAGGTCGCCGCGGGCGAAGCCCTCGGACCAGATGATGCCCTGGAGGGTCTTGAGGGGTGTGGCCTTGCGGTCCTCGTCCAGCCAGGTGTTGAGGGCTTTCTCGATCTGTACGGCGTCGGCGTCCGGGTCGCCGGTCAGCTCGCGCACCTGCGCGACCGCCCGCGTCACCGCCGGATCGTCGCTCCGCTCGGCGAGCAGCGCGGCGAAGCGCGAGCGCGAGTACGGGTAGAGCACGTCGACGACGAAACCCGTGGCGCTCGTGGTGCCCTCGATGTCGAGCACCACGGCGTCCACGGTGAACTGCAAGGTCACGCGGCGGCCTTGTCCCGCTGGTAGCCCGCGTCGATCGTGTCGTAGTCGGGGAAGCGCGAGGCGATGGTCGAGCCGGTGAAGTTGCCGACCCAGCCGTCCTCCTCGTGGAAGAAGCGGATCGCGGTGAAGGCGGGCGCGGTGCCCATGTCGAACCAGTGGGTGGTGCCGCGCGGCACGCCCAGCAGGTCGCCCTTCTCGCAGTAGACGGCGTGCACTTCGCCGTTCACGTGCAGGTAGAAGATGCCGGAGCCGGAGACGAAGAAGCGGACCTCGTCATCGTCGTCGTGCGTGTGCTCCTGGAGGAACTTCGCGCGGGCGCCCGCGGCCTTCGCCGGGTACTCCGGGTCGTCGCTGGGGTGCAGGCCGAGGACGTCGACCGTGGTGAAGCCCTCTTCGGCGTTCAGTTTGTCGATCTCCGGGCCGTACGCGGCGAAGACGGTGTCGCTGTCGGCGTCGGCCGGGACGTCCTCGCGGATCGGCCACTGTTCGTAGCGGACGCCGATGGGGGCGAGCGCGGCGGCGATCTCGACGGGGTCGGAGGTGCGGCGCACGAGGGTCTCCGGGCCGGACTCGGACCAGGTGGTGAGCAGCGTCATGGGAACAACTCCGAAAAGTGGGAGGGATGTCCGGATGCTGGGACGAGCACCGGACGGGTGGGGGAGGGGAAGCC
>NZ_JBLTJC010000425.1:0-8194 GCF_048158785.1 Streptomyces colwelliae
GGGCGTCACGCTCATCGACACGGCCGAGATCTACGGGCCGTACACGAACGAGAACCTGCTGGGCCGGGGCGCGACGGGGCGGTGTCAGCGTTCGAGCATCCGGGCCTGGGCCTCGGTGTGGGTGGCTCCGGCGGCGGGCGGCAGACCGGAGAGCCGGTCGAGTTGCTCCGCGGTGAGGACGACGGCGTCGGCGGCGGTGTTCTCCTCGACCCGTGCCACGCGCTTGGTGCCGGGGATCGGGGCGATGTCGTCGCCCTGCGCCAGCAGCCAGGCCAGCGCCACCTGCCCGGGCGTGGCACCGGCCTCGTCGGCCAGGGCCTTGACCTCGTCGGCGAGCGCCAGGTTGCGCTGGAAGTTCTCGCCGGTGAAGCGCGGGTTGTCACGGCGGAAGTCGCTCTCGTCGAACTGGTCGGTGGAGCGCACCGTGCCGGTCAGGAAGCCGCGGCCCAACGGGGAGAACGGCACCAGGCCGATGTTCAGCTCCCGCAGCACCGGCAGGACACGGTCCTCGATACCGCGGGTGAACAGGGAGTACTCGGACTGGACCGCGGTGACGGGCTGCACGGCGTGGGCGCGGCGGATCGTGTCCGGGCCGGCCTCCGAGAGCCCGAACGCACGCACCTTGCCCTCGTCGATCAGCTCCTTCACAGCGCCGGCGGTCTCCTCGATCGGCGTGTTCGGGTCGACCCGGTGCTGGTAGTACAGGTCGATGTGGTCGGTGCCCAGCCGCTTCAGGGAGCCCTCGACCGCGGTGCGGATGTTCGCCGGGCCGGAGTCCAGGTTCCCGGCGCCGTCGCCGCCGTGCGAGACCAGCCCGAACTTCGTGGCCAGCACCACCTGTTCCCGGCGCCCCTTCAGCGCCCGGCCCAGCAGGTTCTCGTTCGTGTACGGCCCGTAGATCTCGGCCGTGTCGATGAGCGTGACGCCCAGTTCCAGGGCTCGGTGGACGGTCCGGATCGACTCCGCGTCGTCGGTACCGGAGCCGGTGTAGCCGTGGGACATACCCATGGCGCCCAGCCCGATCCGGGAAACCTCCAGGTCACGCAGCTTGATGTACCGCATCTCGCCCTCTTTCGATCCATGGCGTACCCGGCACCCCCACTCTCGCCCGGCCCGGCGGATCGCGCCCGTGGTGACCGGGGAGGGGCCGGAGTACCGGCATCTTGCTCCTCCACCTTCGCCCGGATCGCGGAACTGTGGCAGGGCGGGCTCTTCGGGGTAATGGCAGGGCCCCCCTCAAGCAGCTGAGGGAACTGGCCCGCCCCTGAGACCACTCGGCCAGGTCACTACGTGGGACGGGCGAAGGAATACTGGTCGGCGACGGGCCGCGCGCCATGGCCCGTGAGATCCCACGTCAGAGGGGCACATGAAAGAGCTGCGCTGCGAGCGATGCGACAACATCATCGGGCTGGGGTGCGCATCTCCTCCTGATGGCAGCGTGCCCAAGGCACACCCGGAGGAAAGGCGTGTCCGACAGGAGTGGCGGCGCTTCCCCGGCAACGCCATCCTGATCAAGCGAAACGGCAAGGCGCATGTTCCGGGCGCCTGCGATCACATGACAGAGGACGAGGTGCGGCCCCCGAAGTGGGGGTGGATTCTCGATCCGTCCCCCGGAGCCTGGGGCCGAATCAGCGAGGGCAGCCCAGCCGTCGCCACTGGGGGTGCCGCGCAGCTGTCGGCGACGAGCCGGTGCATGACGTGCATGGAGACTCTCGGCGGCGGCTGAGCCGTAGGGCGTGCCGTGCCGACTGATGTCCTCTGCCATCCGGTCAAGGCGGTTGGCAGCGGATCCGGCCGTTTCGGGGCGAGCACGGCGGGGCCGCCGGAGACCAGGGCCGCCGGACATCGGGGCCTCTGCCGCCGAGGCCGGCCACCGACGTGGACAGGGGCACTGCGCGCAACGCTGTCACGCGCTGGACCGGGTCAGCCTGCCAGGCGGGAGAGGGCCAGCGTGTGCGCCTGGTCGAGGGAGTCGGCAGCGGCGCAAGGGACGTCCGGCTGCACACCGGTGCCCTCCCAGTTCGTGCCGGAGACGGGATTGACGGCGCGGCCGACGGGGACGGTGGCTTCCAGGTGCGGGTGCACGGTCCAGCCCTCACACGGATGCGCGCCGCCGCGGGTGCGCTCGCCGACGACAACCGCGCGGCCGAGCTGCTGAAGGTCGTACGCCAGCTCCTCGGCGGCGGAGAAGGTGCTGTCGCTGGTCAGCACGTACAACGGCTTGCTGCCGCCGAAGCGCGCGCCGGGAACGTGCGGCGGGCTCCAGGACTGCTCGGTGCGCCCGCCGTCGCGCCAGTACATGGTGTTGAGGTGCGTGCGCTCGTCCAGCAGGTAACCGCAGACGAAGGCGACCGTGTCCGGGTCACCGCCCCGGTTGGCGCGGAGGTCCACGATCAGTGCCTGGGCGCGGGAGGCGAGGGTGAGCGCGGCGCTCAGCGGCTCGGCGGCCCACTCCAGCGGAAACAGCATCGGCGCCAGCTCCACCACGGCGACCCCTCCGTCGAGCAGCTCCACGCGGGGCGCTCCGCCCAGCGAGGTGTCGAAGTCCCGGCGGATGGCGGCCAGGCCGGCCGCCCCCTGCTCGGTGGGTACGGGGTCTGCGTGGTGCTTGAGTCTCAGGTGGCGGTCGCCGTTGACGGACTGCAGGTCCGCGGTGACCAGACGGGCGAGCGCCTCGGCGTCGTCGACGTCGTAGGCGCCCTCGGTGAGGCGTCGGTGCAGCAGGCCGGCGAGCTGCTCGGCTGTTTCGGGGAAGACGTAGTGCTCGGTCAGCAACCGGGCTGTCTCGTCGATGACAGGGGCGGGCTGAAGCTTCGTCAGAGTGGTCATGACAGGGAGTAGAGCATCGCCCTTGCGAAAGCGTCAACGAGATTAGACACTTTCGGTATGCGTGATCAGCCTTCCCATCTGCCACCCCCCGAGGATGTTCTGGAGATCGGTGCGCCCGACCAATTCGCGGCGCTCGCCCACCCGTTGCGTCAGCGGTTGCTCTTCGCCCTGGGCCACCGTCCTGCCACCGTCAGCCAGCTCGCGGCGCAGCTCGACGCGAAGAAGGGCAACGTGGCCCACCACCTCAAAGTGCTCCGCGAAGCCGGGCTGGTCCACATCGCCGAGACCCGCCAGGTCCGCGGCGGCACCGAGCAGTACCACCAGCGCACGGCCCGCCGCATGGTCGTCGCCGAACCCCAAGCGGCAGGCACCGCCGCGATGTTCGCCGCCATCGCCCAGGAACTGGACCGCTCCCCCGTCGAGCCCCACCTGACACTGCGCCACCTGCGTCTCAGCCCCGCGAAGGCGAGAGAACTCGGCGAGACTCTCGCCGGACTGGTCGACGAGGCCGAGGAGGACGCGGAGGACCAGCCGGTGCACGGCATGTTGGTGGCGCTCTATCAGCAGACTCCGCCGACAGGCACCACCGACATCACCGGCACCACCGGCACCACCGGTTCCGCCTAGCGGTACCGCCCTCGCGAGACAGCGCACGTGGGACTGGTGCCGGGCACGGCAAATCCGTTGCGCCGCTCCCCGTTGAACACCGGGGCCCGGGCCCGGTGCGTGAGGGGCATCGCCCGCGCCTTCCGACTTCCGACCACCAAGGAGCACCGGGCTGTGAAGATCGAGATCCAGCCGGACGTACGCGACATCGCCGCCCAGCTCGGGGCGGGAGTTCCCTACGCGCTGAAAGCTGTGGCCGGTCAGCTGGCCGACGATCCGGACCTGGGCCGACCGTCGGGGCTGCCCGGCATCCTGACCGTGACGGTCGACGGCGACATGTTCGAGGACTGCCCCGACCTGTCCGTCGGTTACATACGCGAGCCGGACCGCGTCGAGATCCGGTTCCTGAGAGCGGCCCACTCCACCGAGCGCTCCACGGACGGTTCCGCCGAGCCTTCCACGAACGGTTCCGCCCAGCCTTCCACGAACGGTTCCGCCCAGCCTTCGACGGACGCCCAGGGACAAGAACAGCCTGTCGGCCCCGCTGTTGCCGCGATCACGGTCAGGGAGGTCGCCGATGCCTGGCGCCGCATCACCGCCTGGCTCCAGACCAACGCCCCCGACTCCTACGCCGCGCTCCGCACCGGCGCCGACTCCGCCGCCATCGCCGCCCTGGAAGCAGATCTCGGCATCCCGATACCGGTCGAGCTGCGCACCCTGTGGATGCTGACCGCGGGTGACGACGGGGCCGGCGGCCGGGGTTGCCTTCCGGGCAACATGGCTCTGATGGACCTGGCCGCCGTGGCCGCGCGCTACCGGCTGAAGGCTGACGCGCAGGCTCACCAGGACGCCCTCAACGCCAACCGCCCCGAGGAGGAGCGGATCACCGTGTGGCAGGCGACCCGGATTCCGGTGGTCGCCCTGGGCCCGGCCGACAGCACCACGGGTCTGTATCTGGACGCCGCGACGGGCTACTTGGGCTCCTGGTCCCGCTACGACGAACCCCCCGGCGACGTACTCGACACACTGGTCACCTACTTGGAAGAGGCCGCCGACATGCTCGAAGCCCCCGCCCTCGCCACGCGGGACAGGCCGGGCCTGATCGGCGGGACGCTGGTGTGGCTCAGCGGCGTCGGCCCCGCCCAGAGAACCCGGTGGCAGCCTGTGGCCGGCTGACCGACCGACCCCGAGAGGGACCGGCTGCGTGCGCCGACCCCTCCGCGTTCGTTCTGCGTGCTCGAACCGGCCGCGCGCCCGCACCCCTCCGTAACGCCCGGAGAAACAGCAGGCCAGGAGCGCTTGTTGGTCGACCGCACGCTCCCTCCCCGCGGACCTCACACAGAACGCCATGGTGCCGCCGGCTCCTGACGAGCGTCTTCATACGCCGGGGACGACACAGCACGGCCACGTCTTCTACGGCGACGTAGCGGTGCGCCGGCGAGGGCCTCAGTCGCTGTGGGTGGCCGGCTCGGGACCGGCGTCGAGCGCGTCGAGCACCGCGTCGCCGTTCGCCCTCGCCCACTCGGTCAGCATGTGGATCGGGTCGAGCAACGTCGCCCCGAGCGGGGTGAGTTCGTACTCGACGCGGGGCGGCACCTCGGCGTAGGCGTGGCGGCTGATGAGTCCGTGGGCCTCAAGCCGTCGGAGCGTCTGGGTGAGCACCTTGCGGGAGATGCCACCGATCAGGTCGATCAACTCGCCGTGGCGCACCGGGCCCTTGCTGAGGCCGTAGAGCACGACGGCCGTCCACTTGTCGGCGATCAGCTCGACCGTCAGACGCGCCGGACAGTCGGCGAGGAAGGGACCACCGGGACCGAAACCGCTCATGGCGCCTAAGGTACCTGGCGGTTCCTTTCGGAAACCTAGCCTGGGTTCTCTCCTCCCTTACCACCCTCCAGAGCCAGGAGAGTCATGCGACTCATGCGAGTCATCACCCAACAGACGCTCGGCGGTCCCGAGGTGCTCACCGTCGTGGACGCACCCGAGCCCCAGCCGCTGCCGACCGAGGTTCTCGTCCGCGTCCGGGCGATCGGGCTGAACCCGCTGGAGGCGCGTCTGCGTGCCGGCGAGTTCCCGCTGCTCGGCCGGCCGCCGTTCGTCCTCGGCTGGGACATCAGCGGCGTGGTCGAACAGGCGCCGGGGACTTGGCGGTTCAGGCCCGGCGACGAGGTGTTCGGGATGCCGCTGTTCCCGCAGGCGGCGAACGCGTACGCCGAGGTCGTGTCGGCGCCGGCGTTGCACCTGGCACGCAAGCCGGCGTCGCTCTCCCACGTCGAGGCGGCTGCGCTGCCGGTCGTCGGGCTGACGGCGTGGCAGGGCCTGGTCGATCTCGGCGGCGTGAGCGAGGGCGACCGCGTCCTGGTCCACGGCGGTGGTGGCGGGGTCGGCCACGTCGCGGTCCAGATCGCGAAAGCGCGCGGCGCCTACGTGATCGCGACCGCCGGGGGGAGCAAGCGGGAGTTCGTCGAGGGGTTCGGCGCCGACGAGGTGATCGACTACACGGCGGTCGACTTCACCGAGGCGGTCCGCGACATCGACGTCGTGCTCGACACGATCGGCGGCGACACCGTCGAGCGGTCGCTCGCCGTGCTCCGCCCGGGCGGTCACCTGGTGACGGCCGTCGCCGAGGACGATCCGGAACTCGCCGCCAAGTACGAGGCGGCCGGCATGCGCTTCAGCGGCATCGCGGTCGACCCCGATCCCGTCGCCCTGCGGGGTCTCGTCGAACTCGTCGAACAGGGCAGGCTCCGGGTCCACGTGCAGGAGACGTTCCCGTTCGACCGCGTCGCCGACGCACACCGGCTGCTCGACGCCGGTCACCTCCAGGGCAAGCTCGTCCTCACCGTCTGATCCCGGGCAACTGCCCAACGCCGAGCCGGAGTTGAGAGCCTTCTTCGACACCCTCCCGCTCACCGTCGACCACGAAGCGTGTTGCACGCCCGTCGACCACGAAGCGTGCTGCAAGCCTTTCACCACGCGGGCCACGCCCATCACTCCGGGTGAGGAGGATTGACAGGGACTCGTTGTCGATTCGACAGTGTCGGGCGTGACTTCCTCTCCGGTTCGGCCCGCCGGGCATCCGCTTCGCGAGCTGTGCGAATCCCTGCTGTCGCGGATCGAGGAGCTCAGCATCGCGGTCACCGACGACATCAGGCGCGAGATCCCCTCCTGCGCGGCGCTGCCGCTCGCCGAGCAGCGCATGACCGTACGCAACCGCCTTCACGCCCTCCTGCGCGGGCTCGCCCTCGATGTGGAACCGACGGCCGGTCAACTGCGGGAGATCCAGGCCGAGTCACGCAGGAGGGCGTACTACGGTCTGCCCGCCCAGGACGCGCTCGCGACCTTTCACATCGGCGCCCGCCGGCTGTGGGACGAGCTGCGGGACGCGGCGCGCGGGACGGCGGCCGAGGAAGCCGACATCGACACACTGCGGGCTCGCATGGTGCGCGCGTGCACGGAGGTGCGGGCGACGGTCTACGTCCCGGAACTCGTCGCCGCTTGGGCAGAGGTTCGCCAGGGCCTGTTCCGCAGGTCGGTTCGGCCTCCGCGACCATCAGTCGTCCGGCAGCAACTCCCTGAACTGCGCGGCGAGTTCACTGCGGGAGCGGATGCCTGGCTGCGAGCGGACGTACGGGCACCGAGGGCCGCGTACACGTCGCGGGCATTGCGGTACGGCAGCGGCAGGTGTTCCAGATGGGCGGGCGTCTGCTCGAACTCCTTCCGGGTGGGGCCGAGTTGGCCTGTGCGGAACGGGGGCCTACTTCAGGCCGCCCGTCACCAGGTCGATGCGCCAGTACCGCTGCAAGGACAGGAACAGCGCGATGACGGGGATGACCGACAGCAGGGTGCCGGTGATCACCAGTGAGTACAGGGATGCCTGGTTGGCGCCGTGGCGCAGCAGGCTGTACAGACCGACCGTCAGCGGGAACTTGTCGTCGCTCGTCACCATGACGAAGGGCAGCAGGAAGTTGTTCCAGATGACGATGAACTGGAGCAGGAACACGGTGATCAGTCCCGGTGCCATCAGCCGCAGCCCGATCGCGGAGAACATCCGCCACTCGCTCGCCCCGTCCATCCGCCCGGCGTCGAGCAGCGAGTCGGGGACGGAGGCGGTCGCGTAGATCCGGCACAGGTAGATGCCGTAGGGGTTGAACAGCTGGGGCAGGATCACCGCCGCGTAGCTGTCGGTGATGCCGACCCGGGCCAGCAGCAGGTACTGCGGCACGGCCAGCACGACCTGTGGCAGCAGCACGCCCGCCAGGATGGTGTTGAACAGCAGGGTGCGGCCCCGGAAGCGGTACTTGGCGATGGCGTAGCCGGTCGCGGCGGAGACGGCGGTGGCCACGAACCCGCCGACCCCCGCGTACAGGAAGCTGTTGAGCATCCAGTGCCAGAAGACGCCCGAGTCGTACGAGGAGAGGTCGGCGACGTTGTCCACCAGCCCCGAGCCGAACGATGGCAGATAGGTCGCGGTGGAGAACAGCTCGCTGCGCGACTTGGTGGACGCGATCAGGATCCACAGCGTCGGCACCAGGCAGTAGACGGCGCCGAGCAGCAGCACGACGGTGGGCAGCAGGGCGATGCGCCTGCGGCGGGGGCGTTCGGACCGGGCGACGGTCACCGGGGACGCCAGAACGCGGAACTGGCAGCCGTAGCAAGGTAGGCGGGGCGGGCAAGGCGGCCGGATCGGTAGTGGAATATTCAACCAACACGGTCCGTTGTGCAGGTCGAAGGAGGTCAAGTGGACATGACGTACTAC
>NZ_JBLTJC010000426.1:0-8151 GCF_048158785.1 Streptomyces colwelliae
AGGTGAGGGCGGCGACGCGGCGGAGCATGCGTGCGGGAGCGGAGGAGGTGGAGACGCCCGCGCGGGGTCATGTCCTCCTGTGGCCGGACACGTTCACGGAACACCTCTCGCCGGCGGTCGGGCAGGCGGCGGTACGGGTGCTGGAGGCGGCGGGACTGGGCGTGCTCCCGGTCCTGCCGGCGATGAGGAGGATCGGGAAGCCGGTCTGCTGCGGGCTGACCTATGTGTCGACGGGCCAACTCGACCGCGCCCGCGAGGTGATGCGCCGCACGCTGGACGAGATGAGCAAGCTCCCGGGCACGGGGGTTGTGCCCATCGTCGTCCTGGAACCGAGCTGCGCGGCGGCCCTCCGCACGGACCTCCCGGAGCTACTGCCGGACGACCCCCGAGCGCTCCGCCTCGCAGCCTCGGTCCTCACCTTCGCCGAAGCCCTGGAACGCCTGGCCCCCGACTGGACCCCACCCCACATCAACCGCCCCGCGGTCGGCCAGACCCACTGCCACCAGCACGCGGTACTGGGCGACGCCCCCGACCGCCGCCTGCGCGAGGCGGCCGGCCTGACGGGTGAACTGGCGGGCGGATGCTGCGGGTTGGCGGGCAACTTCGGCTTCGAGCAGGGCCACTACGAGGTGTCGGCGGCCTGCGCGGAGGAACAACTGCTCCCGGCGGTACGGCAGGCACCGGAGGGCACGGTGGTCCTGGCGGACGGCTTCTCGTGCCGTACGCAGCTGGAGCAGTTGGCCGGGGTGCGGGGAAGGCACCTCGCGGAGGTCCTGGCGGAGGCATTGGAGGCAGACGGGCAGTGACTGACGAACTGGGCCGGGTAGCGGTCCTCTCCGACATCCACGGCGTCCTCCCCGCCCTGGAAGCGGTCCTCGCCGAACCGGAGGTGACCACCGCCGACCGCATCGTCCTCACCGGCGACATCACGGCGGGCCCCCAACCGGCCGAAGTGGTCGACCTGTTGCGCGCACAGTCCGACCGGGTGTTGTGGATCGCGGGCAACGCGGACCGCGAACTCGTCGAGTACCGCAGGGGCGAACGCGACGACATCCCCGACCCGATCGCCCCCTACGCGGCGACCGCCCTCCGCGCCGACCAGATCGACTTCCTGGAGACCCTCCCCAAGACCCTGACACTCCCGGTCCGCGGCCTGGGCAAGGTCCTCTTCTGCCACGCGACTCCCCGGGACGACGAGGAGGTCGTCCTGGTCGACTCCCGCCCCGCCCGCTGGACAGAGGTCCTCACCGGCCTCGACGACGACATCCGCACGATCGTCTGCGGCCACACCCACATGCCGTACATCCGCCTCGCCCACGGCCGCCTGATCGTCAACCCCGGCAGCATCGGCATGCCCTACGGCCGCCCCGGCGCCCACTGGTGCCTCCTGGGCCCGGGCACGGACCTGCGCGTGACGCCGTACGACATCCCGACGGCGATCACCCGCCTCATCCGCGAGTGCGACTACCCGGAGATCGCCGAGTGGGCGGACTACTTCCTCAACGCGCGGGCGTCGGACACGGAGGCGCTGGAGACCTTCGGACCCCGGGACGGGCGCGGGTGACTGCCTAGGCTGGCCGTTCGACCACGGTCTCGAACAGCCAGGGAGCCCCGCGTATGACCGACCTCCGTCTCCGCCCCATCACCCCCGCCGAACACCTCGCGTTCATCGCCGCCCGCCCCTCCGCCAGCCATATGCAGGTGCCGTCCTGGGGCGCGGTGAAGCCCGACTGGCGGGCGGAGAGCCTCGGATGGTTCGAGGGGAGCGGGGAGTTGGTCGGGGTCGGGCTCGTGCTGTACCGGCCCGTGCCCAAACTCAAGAAGTACCTCGCCTATCTGCCCGAGGGGCCGGTCATCGACTGGCACGCCGCCGACCTCGACCGCTGGCTCGACCCGATGCTCGCGCACCTCAGGTCGCAGGGCGCGTTCACGGTGAAGATGGGCCCGCCCGTCGTCGTACGGCGCTGGAGCGCGGACGCGGTGAAGGCGGCGATCGCCGACCCCGACGCGCGACGGCTGCGGGACGCGGAGCCCACGTCGTACGAACCCCGTGCCTACGAGGTCGCCGACCGCCTGCGCCGCGCGGGCTGGCAGCAGACCGAAGCCGGGGGAGAGGAGGGCTTCGCGGCCGGACAACCGCGATACGTCTTCCAAGTGCCGTTCGCCGGACGGTCGTTGGACGACATCCACCGCGGCCTCAACCAGCAGTGGCGGCGCAACATCAAGAAGGCCGAGAAGGCCGGCGTGAAGGTGGTCCAGGGCGGCTACGACGAACTCCCCGCCTTCTACGAGCTGTACGCCGAGACCGCCGAGCGCGACCGCTTCATCCCGCGCCCCCTGCCCTACTTCCAGCGCATGTGGACCGCCCTCACCGCCGAACACCCCGACCGCATGCGCCTCTACCTCGCCCACCACGACGGCGAGATCCTCGCCGCGGCCACGATGCTGACGGTCGGACAGCACGTCTGGTACTCCTACGGCGCCTCCACCAGCCGGCGGCGCGAGGTGCAGCCCAACAACGCCATGCAGTGGCGCATGATGACCGACGCCCACCAACTCGGCGCCGCCGTATACGACTTCAGAGGCATCACCGACACCCTGGAGGAGTCCAACCACCTGCTGGGGCTGCTGCGCTTCAAGGCCGGCGCGGGCGGAGAGGCCGTCGAGTACCTCGGGGAGTGGGACTTCCCCCTCAACCGGCTCCTGCACAAGGCGCTGGACCTCTACATGGCGCGCCGCTGAGGACCCCGCCTGAAGGCGGAAGCACAGGTTCATTAAGGCTGCTCTCAGCTTTATCAGAGAACTCTCAGGTTCACCGCCGTAACTCAGGATTCACAAAGGTATTCACAGCACCTGCTTGCCGTTCGCTTGCTCAATTTGCTGCTCCTTGGCGCCGGGCGCGTGTAAGTTCATCCGTGTCGGGAATTCCCCGGGCGGTAAAACGCCCGACTTTGACGCACAATCCACTGCACAACCCAAGGAGTACGGAATGAGCCTCAAGAAGCTCGCCCCGCTTTCGCCGAAGCCCCAGTCGAAGCAGCTCCCGCCGCCGCCCCCGAAGCCGCGCAAGAAGCACCAGCCCAAGCCGCTGCCGAAGCCGCTGCCCGGCCAGGACAGCTGATCCGGCAGTAGAAGAGGGCCGACCCACGCAGTCGGCCCTCTTTTCTTTCCCGAATTCGAAAATCCAAAGAATTCTGATGACGGAAAGCGAAGGGGATCGTGGACATGGATACGGACGAGGAAGACCTCGAATATGACGAGGACTACGGAACTCCCACCATTCCCGCCCGCACCGCTTTCCGTCGTTTCTGGCCGCTGACCCGCGGTCTCAGACGCTGGCTGGTCCTCGTCTGGGTGTGCACGATCATCGGCGCGCTCGCCGAGACCGAGGCGATCCTCCTCTTCGCCGACCTCACCGACGGCGCCCTCGCGAAGGGCTCGCTGAGCGCGTTCTGGAGCCCGGCGGCCAAGTGGCTGGGCGTCGCGATCGTCGGCGCGCTCGTCTCGTACGCCGGCAACTCCCTTGCCGCCTGGGCCACCGAACGCTTCGTGATGAGACTGCGCGAGCATGTCTTCGACCACGTACAGCAGTTGCCACCACATTTCTTCCAACGGCACCGCCAGGGCGACCTGTTGTCCCGCCTCACCGGTGACGTCGAGGCGATCGAGACCCTGGTCGTGTCCGGTGTCATCGGCACCGCCTCCGCGCTCTTCTCGGCCCTCTTCTACGCCGCCGCCGCGTTCTGGCTGCGCTGGGACCTCGCCGCGGCCACCTTCGTCCTCGCGCCCCTCTTCTGGCTGGCGGCCCGCCGCTTCTCCGGCTCCATCAAGGACGTCTCACGCGAGGGCCGGGTCGCCGACGGCGCGATCACCTCCGTCGTCGAGGAGTCCCTCGGCAACATCGTCCTCACCCAGGCCTACGGCCGCCGCGACGCCGAACGCCGGCGCCTGAACGAGGAGGCCGGCGCCTGGTTCCGGGCCTCCGTCCGCTCGACGCGGCTCAACGAGGCGTACGAGCAACTCGTCGCCGTCATCGAGACCGTGTGCGTGCTCGCCGTCATCGGCATCGGCGCCTGGGAGATCTCCACCGGCCGCATGACCCTCGGCCAACTCCTCGCGTTCTCCGCCTTCTTGGGCTACCTCTACCCGCCCGTCCGCGGCCTGGCCCAACTCGGCCTCACCATCACCGCCGCCACCGCGGGCGCGGAACGCCTCATCGAGATACTCGACGTACGGCCGTCCGTCGCCGACCCCGCCCGCGACTCCGAGACCGGCCGCCCCGACGGCACGGTCGAACTCCGCGACGTCTCCTTCAGCTACCCCGGCGCCGACCGAGTCGCCCTGGAAGGCCTCTCCTTCACCGTCAACCCCGGCGAACTGGTGATCGTCACCGGCCCCAGCGGCGCCGGCAAGTCCACCGTCTCCAAAATGCTGCTCCGCTTCTACGACCCCGACGCGGGCGAAGTCCTCCTCGACGGCGTCCCCCTGCGCGACCTTCCCCTGGCCCGCCTGCGCGAGTACGTGACCCTGCTCCCGCAGGAGACCCTGGTCCTGCACGACACCGTCCGCGCGAACATCGCCTGCGGCCGGCCGGGCGCGAGCGAGCAGGCGATCATCGACGCGGCTGTCGCTGCCGACGCCCACGAGTTCATCCTCCGCCTCCCCGACGGCTACGACACGAAGGTCGACCCCAACTCGGCCCGCCTGTCCGGCGGTCAGCTCCAGCGCCTGGCGATCGCCCGCGCGATCCTGCGCGACGCCCCGGTCCTGGTCCTCGACGAACCGACCACCGGGCTGGACTCGATGGCCGCCCGCCGGGTCGTGAAGCCCCTACGCCGACTGATGGCGGGCCGTACGACCATCATGATCACGCATGACCTCAACCTCGCTCCCGACGCCGATCGCATCCTGGTCGTGGACCGGGGCCGGATCGTGGAGACGGGACGGCATGCGGAGCTGATGGCACTGGGCGGGGCGTACTCACGGTTGCACCGCTCGCAGAACAACGCGGTGATGGACACCGGGGAGTTGAGGCTCCCGTCGTTCGCGGAGGCCGGGGTGCCGGTCGGGGTTCCGGTGGCGGTGGCGGAGGGCGCGACGGCGGGTGTGGGCTACGGGTACCCCTACCCCACGGCGCCGGTCTTCGTCGAGAGCTGGGCACCGCAGACGCACACGCCGACATACGAGCCGACGTATCAACCGACCTACCCGCAGACCGAGTATCCGGAGTACTCCGATCCCCTCTTCGGGCCCATGCCCACCACCCTCCCCGACGGGCGGCCCCTGTTCCGGGACTAGGTTCAGCGACAGTTGCATAAAGAGTTCACACACCTGTCGAAGTCCATTACCATGGACCGAGCAGTGCATCGTGATGGACGAATGCGCGCTGAGCCGAGCCCTGGAAGCCCCGTGAGCATCCCCAGTACGTCGCCCACCGCGACCACCGCGACCACCGCCCCCGTGGCCACCCCGGCCGCCGACCCGACCGCCAACGTCGCTGTCACCCCTGGCCGCATGGGCTCGCTCGGACCGGTGGGGTTGGTGCTCGCCGGGGGGATCTCGGTGCAGTTCGGTGGCGCACTGGCGGTGACGCTGATGCCCAGGGCGGGGGCGCTGGGCGTGGTGACGCTACGGCTGCTGGTGGCCGCGGTGGTTCTCCTCGTGATCTGTCGCCCGAGCCTGCGGGGTCACTCGCGGGCAGACTGGGGCACCGTCGTCGTCTTCGGCGTCACCATGGCCGCGATGAACGGCCTCTTCTACCAGTCGCTGGCCCGCATTCCCCTGGGACCGGCGGTGACGCTCGAAGTACTGGGTCCGCTGGCTCTCTCTGTGCTGACCTCCCGGCGCGCGCTGAACGCGGTCTGGGCGGGGCTCGCCCTGGCAGGCGTCTTCCTCCTCGGCGGCGGAGGCTTCAGCAGCCTGGACCCCGTAGGAGTGGCCTTCGCCCTGGGGGCCGGCGCCATGTGGGCCACGTACATCGTTTTCAGTGCTCGTACGGGGCGTCGGTTTCCGCAGGCCGATGGGTTGGCGCTGGCGATGGTCGTGGCGGCGGTGGTGTTTCTGCCGCTCGGTGTCGCGGAGTCGGGCACGAAGCTCCTGAACCCCACGACGATCGCCCTCGGATCCGCGGTGGCGGTCCTCTCCTCGGTCCTTCCCTACACCCTCGAACTCCTGGCCCTGCGCCGCCTCCCCTCCTCCACCTTCGCCATCCTCATGAGCCTGGAACCAGCCGTGGCCGCGACAGCGGGTTTCCTGATCCTCCACCAGGCGCTGTCCGTTCCTGAAGCCATGGCTATCGCGCTGGTTGTTGCGGCGAGTATGGGGGCGGTGCGGACGCAGGTGGGGCGGGGGAAGGCGAAAGTGGACGTGTAGGTGAATGTGCAGGTGAGGGCGTCTCCGGGTGACCGTTGGGCCACTCGTCCCACCCGGACTCCACTCCGACTTGAATAATGCAAGCACGCTTGATTGTTTCTGGCGCCCCTGCCATGCTCCCCCCCATGTCCGATCCGACGCGCGTGTTCGACGACCTGCGTGAGGAGAGCGAGGAACTCGACCGGCTCGTGGCCGAGTTGAGGCCGGAGGGCTGGGCGTTCGAGACCCCCGCTGCCCGCTGGACCGTCGCCCACCAGATCGCCCACCTGGCCTGGACCGACCACTCCGCCCTGCTCGCCGTGACGGACGAGGAAGCGTTCCGTGCGCTGGTCGAGAAGGCGCTCGCCACTCCCGAGACGTTCGTGGACGAGGGCGCGCAGGAGGGGGCCGCGAAGACGCCCGCTCGGCTCCTCGCCGACTGGCGGGCCGGGCGGACGGCCCTGCTGGCCGCCCTGTACGCCGCACCCACAGGAACCCGCTTCCCCTGGTACGGCCCACCCATGTCGGCCGCCTCCATGGCTACCGGCCGGCTTATGGAGACCTGGGCCCATGGGCAGGACGTCGCCGACGCGGTTGGTGTGGTGCGGCCACCTACGGATCGGCTCCGGCATGTGGTGCGCATCGGTGTGCGTGCACGTGACTTCGCCTTCGGTGTGCATGGGCTCACCCCGCCGAGTGAGGAGTGTCGGGTGGAACTCCGCGCTCCCTCCGGTGAGTTGTGGACCTACGGCCCCGAAGGCGCCCCGCAACGTGTCACCGGCCCCGCCCTCGACTTCTGCCTCCTCGTGACCCGGCGCGCCCACCGCGCCGACCTCGCGGTGGAGGCGGTCGGTGCCGACGCCGATCGGTGGCTCGACATCGCCCAGGCCTTCGCGGGACCGCCCGGCGCCGGGCGCCCGCCGAAGGGAGCCGGACAGTGACTTCCACCGTCGCCCCCCTCCGCATAGGCAACGCCTCCGGCTTCTACGGCGACCGGTTCGACGCCCTGCGCGAGATGCTCACCGGCGGTCAACTGGACTTCCTCACCGGTGACTACCTCGCCGAGTTGACCATGCTCATCCTGGGGCGGGACCGGCTCAAGGATCCCGGCGCCGGGTATGCCCGTACCTTCCTCAAGCAGTTGGAGGAGTGTCTCGGGCTCGCCCAGGAGCGTGGGGTGCGGATCGTCACCAACGCCGGGGGGCTCAATCCCGCTGGACTCGCCGACGCCGTACGGAAGTTGGCCGATCGGCTCGGGATTGCCGTACGGGTGGCGCATGTCGAAGGGGACGATCTCGCCGGGCGGTATCCGGATGTCCTTGCCGCGCATGCCTATCTCGGTGGCTTCGGGATCGCCGCTTGTCTTGATGCGGGGGCCGATGTCGTCGTCACCGGACGGGTCACCGACGCCGCCCTGGTCACCGGACCCGCCGTCGCTCACTTCGGGTGGGGGGCCGGCGACTACGACCGGCTCGCGGGGGCTGTGGTCGCCGGACATGTGCTGGAGTGCGGGACCCAGGCGACCGGTGGCAACTACGCCTTCTTCACCGAGCACGCGCCGGAGCAGCTTCGCCGGCCCGGGTTTCCGCTCGCCGAGATTCATGAGGACGGGTCCTGCGTCATCACCAAGCACCCCGGCACCGGGGGCGTGGTGGACGTCGGTACCGTCACCGCGCAGCTCCTGTACGAGACGCACGGCGCGCGCTACGCCGGGCCCGATGTCACCGCCCGCCTCGACACCCTCCGGCTCAGCGAGGACGGGAACGGGGACGGGAACGGGCACAGGACCGGGGGCGGGAC
>NZ_JBLTJC010000427.1:0-8124 GCF_048158785.1 Streptomyces colwelliae
CAAGGGGGCCCGCCACCCGCGTACGGCGAGAAGGTGACGTGTCGGGGGGTGTCCGCCCGCAGCGGTTGGCGCGTCAACACGGTCTCATTCTTGAGAAACCGATCCCGCGCCAATCCGAGGACGGATACCCCCCGGCGCGGCGCCGACCCCCAACGACGGCACGGCAAACCACGACGCACCCGCACCCAGGCACAAAGCCGCACCCCACACCACCTAGGGGCGCGGGGAACTGCGCGACCAGCCACAACGCACCCGCACCCGACAACTCACCCCCCAAGCCCCCGAAACCGCCGCACCGCCAGCGGAAAGAACACAACCAGCAACCCCAACGGCCAAACGACAGCAGCCCAGACGTGCCCCGACTCGCCCCCGGGCCCACCGAACAGCTCACGCACGGCCGTAGCGGTCTGAGACATCGGATTCCACTCAACAACCGAGCCCAGCCAACCAGGCATGGCAGCAGGCGTAGCCAACGCATTGGACAGAAACCCGACCGGCCACACCAGAATCTGCACGGCCTGCACCATCTCAGGCCGCCCCGCAACCAGCGCCAACTGAATCCCGACCCACAACATGGCGAACCGAAAAAGCAGCAACAGCCCCACCGCGCCCAGGAATTGCCCCGGCCCGGCATGCGGACGCCAACCGAGCCCCAGCCCGACCCCGATCAACACGACCAACCCGATCGCCGACTGCAACATGTCCGCGGCCGAACGCCCCACCAGGACCGCCCCGTCAGCCATCGGCATCGACCGGAAGCGGTCGATCACACCCTTGTTGAGGTCCTGGGTGACGGCAAGCATCGTGCCCTCCAGCCCGAACGCCATGGTCAGCGCGAGCATCCCGGGCACCAGATAGTCGACGTAGTCACCCTCGACCGCCCGCCCACCCCCGACCAGATAGCCGAACATCAACAACAGCATCACCGGAAAAACCAGACTCACCACGACCTGCACGGGCTGCCGCGCCCAGTGGGCGAGTTCACGCCGGGTCATGGTCCAGGAATCGGTCAGAGCGTAGACACTCACACGGCCTCCTTCACATTCGCACGATCGTCCGCACCCGCACCCGCACCCGCACCCACACCCGCCCCCGCACCGTCGTCACGTCCCGTCAGATGCAGGAACACCTCGTCCAGGGTCGGCCGCCGCAACGCCACGTCCTCGGCATCGATCCCGCCCTCCTCCAGCGCCCGGACGACTCCGGACAGCGCCGTCATCCGGTCGGAGACCGGCGCGCTGAGCAGCCGGCGGTCGACGTCGACGGAGACGCCCGCCTCGGGGAACGGCAACAGGGCGACGGCGGCGCCCAGTTGACCCGCGTCACGCAGAACGACGTCGATACGGTCGCCACCCATTCGGGACTTCAGCTCGTCGGGGCTGCCGTCGGCGATGACCCGCCCCCGATCAACTACCGAGACCCGATGGGCGAGTTGATCGGCCTCCTCCAGATACTGCGTGGTGAGCAGAACCGTCGTACCACCCCCGACCAGGGAACGGACCGCCGTCCACACCTCGGCCCGGCCGCGCGGGTCGAGGCCGGTCGTCGGCTCGTCCAGGAAGAGGATCTCGGGCGCGGTGACGAGCGACGCGGCGAGATCCAGCCGACGCCGCATGCCTCCGCTGTAGGCGCGAACCGGCTTACGACCGGTGTCGCCGAGATCGAAGCGCTCCAGAAGCTCATCGGCACGCACACGCGCGTGACGGGCACCGAGGTGATGGAGACGGCCGAACATCTCCAGATTCTGCCGACCACCCAACTCCTCATCCAGAGCCGCATGTTGACCGAGCAGCCCGATACGAAACCGAACCGCACGAGCCTCGCTCAGCACGTCGTACCCTGCGACCTCGACCCGGCCGGAGTCGGGCCGCAACAGGGTGGACAAGACACGGACCAGGGTGGTCTTACCCGCACCGTTGGGCCCGAGCACGCCATGCACGGTGCCGCGCGCGACGCGCAGATCGAGCCCGTCCAGCGCCCCCTTGACCCCCTCAACCTTCCGGCTCCTCTTCTCGCCATACGTCTTGTGCGCGTCCTCGACGATGATCGCCGCGTCGGCCACTGGACACCCCTTAGCTAGTCAAACTTGACTACACGCTCGAAAGTAACGCCACAAACCTCGTTAGTCAAACTTGATTAGCGGGCATCCCCCGGGTGCCGCTCCCCCGTCGCGTACGGGTTCTCCTCGTCGTCCTTCAGGACACCGACGAACGGCTCACCCTCCCCCGCGAAGGTGTACGCCCCGCCCTCGATGCGCTCGATCAGCCCCCGGGTCCACGCGGCCTCGGCGTCGGCCGTGTGGACCCAGAGGTTCATGATCTCGCCGATGTGGCCCAGCTGTTCGGGGCCTCCCTCGGGGATGTAGTACTCGGTGACCGAGGCCCGCCACTGGGCGATGCCCCGCGTGCGCTCCATGAGCAGCTCCACCACCTCGGCCCTGGGTAGATCGACGATGCCCCCGATGGCGGCCGACTTCACGTCCATCTGCTGGTCGTACGACGACAGCGCCTCGCGCAGCAGCCGGAAGTACTCCTCGGTGCCCCCGTCGGTGATCTCGTACTCCGTGCGCGGCGGCCCCCCGACGGTGGACGGCGCGATCTCGTGGGCGTGCAGGAAGCCCTGCTTGGCCAGCTGCTTGAGCGCGTGGTAGATCGAGCCGGGCTTGGCGTTGGACCACTCGTGCGCACCCCAGTACTCCAGGTCGTTGCGCACCTGATAGCCGTGGGCCCGCCCGTGCTGGCGCACGGCGTTGAGCACGAGGAGACGGATCGCTGACATGGGCTCAGCGTAGAACCCGCCAGGTCAGCCTCCGGTCGTGCCCCGCTCCTTCGCGACCAGCTCGAACGCGGTGGCGCCGTCGAGGGACTCGCGGACGATGTCGGCGTGACCGGCGTGCCGGGCGGTCTCGCGGATCAGATGCAGGCACACCCACCGCACGGAGACACGCCCCTCGGGGAACCAGGGCTGGTCCGGCAGCGGGAAGCTGTCGTCCAGGCTCGGCACCGAGCGGACGTACGCCTCGGTCTCGGCGGCGACCTTCTCCCAGTACGCGAGTTGCGACTCGACGGTCTCACCGTCGACCAACTGGAAGGTCTCGTGCCAGTTGGTCTCGCCCCGCTCGACCGCCGGCGGCTCCTGCTTCGCCCGGGCGATCCAGCCCTGCTCGACCTCGGCGCAGTGCTTGAGCAGGCCGGAGAGGGAGAGTTCGCTCGCGCTCGGCTTGCTCGCGGCCTGTTCCTCGGTCAGCCCGAGCAGCGCCCGGCGGATACCGCCCCGCTGCTCCTCGATGAACGCGAGCAGCGCTCCGCGCTCGTCGCCCCGAGTCTCCGCCGCTACGTGAGTGACCATGACTGTCGCCTTTCGCCGGTACCGGCAGGGAGCCTGTCCCCCTGCCCGACACCGACGAAGCTACGGGCCATTGAGGTCAGGTTCTGTCCTCAATGGCCCGGCTACGGCTTCGTACTCAAAATCGGCTGCTCAAGATGTCAGAACGGGAACCCGCTCCGCCCGTGCTGCACCGAGATCCACTTCAGGCTGGTGAACGCGTCCAGCATCGACTCGCCGTTGAGGCGGCCCACGCCGGAGGCCTTCTCGCCGCCGAAGGGGACGATCGGCTCGTCGTGGACGGTGCCGTCGTTGACGTGGAACATGCCCGTGTCGATCTGCTTGGCGAAGTTGACGCCGCGCTCGATGTCGCCGGTGTGGACGGCGCCGCTCAGGCCGTACGGCGTGTCGTTGACGATGCTCACCGCCTCCTCCTCGCCGTCGAAGGGGATGAGGAAGGCGACCGGGCCGAAGACCTCCTGGCGGAGCAGCTCCGAGCCGGCGGGGACGTCGGTGAGGACCGAGGGCGCGACCAGGTTGTCGGTGGTCGTGCCGTGGACCAGCGCCGTCGCGCCTTCCGCGATCGCCTGCTCGACGACACCCGAAAGGGCGTCCGCCTGCGAGGAGTTGATGACCGGGCCGATGACGGTCTGCGGGTCGCTCGGGTCGCCGACCTTGAGGGACTTGACCTTGGCGACGAACTTCTCGGTGAACTCGTCCCGGATCGACCGGTCGACCAGCACCCGGTTCGCGGCCATGCAGACCTGGCCCTGGTGGACGTAGCGGCTGAAGACCGCGGCGTCGACCGCGTAGTCGATGTCGGCGTCGTCGAGGACCACGATCGCGCTGTTGCCGCCGAGTTCGAGCACCGAGCGCTTGAAGTGCGAGGCGCAGACGGTCGCGACGTGGCGGCCGACCTTGTCGGAGCCGGTGAAGGAGATGACCTTCGGGATCGGGTGCTCGATGAACGCGTCGCCGATCTCCGCGATGTCGGTGATGACGACGTTGAGGAGGCCGCCCGGCAGACCCGCGTCCTCGAAGATCTTCGCGACCAGGGAGCCGCCGACGATCGGGGTGTTCTGGTGCGGCTTGAGGACCACGCCGTTGCCCAACGCCAGTGCGGGGGCTACCGACTTGAGGGAGAGGAGGAAGGGGAAGTTGAAGGGGCTGATCACGCCTACGACGCCCACCGGGACGCTGTAGACGCGGTTCTCCTTGCCGTCGACCGGCGAGGGGATGATCCGGCCCTGGGGGCGCAGCGCGAGGTGGATCGCCTCGCGCAGGAACTCCTTGGCGAGGTGCAGTTCGAAGCCGGCCTTCAGGTGCGTGCCGCCGAGTTCGGCGATGATCACCTCGGCGATCTCCTGCTCGCGGTCCTCGATGAGCCGCAGGGCCTTCTCGAACACGGCGCGGCGGGCGTAGGGGTTGGTCGCGGCCCATGCCTTCTGGGCGCGGGCGGCCGCCTGGTACGCCTCGTCGACCTCGTCGACCGTGGCTATCGTGATCGACGCGAGCTTCTCGCCGTCGTACGGGTTGAAGTCGATGATGTCCCAGGAACCGGTGCCCGGGCGCCATTCACCGTCGATGTACTGCTGAGCAAGGTCGGTGAAGTAGGACGACATGTGTGATCCCTCAATCGCTGGCAGACACGATCAACAGCAGACCCGATCATCGATCATCACGGTCTGATCACACGTCATCGTACTTGTGTTTCAAGAGAGTTGGAGCAGTCCCCGAAGAAGATCCCGGCTCTCGTCCGGGCCCGGGCTGTCCTGCTGGAGCTCCTTGAGCGCCTTCTCGTACTGGGCCACGTCCTCGGACTTGTCCAAGTAGAGCGCGCTGGTGAGCTGTTCGAGATAGACGACGTCCGAGAGGTCCGACTCCGGGAAGGACAGGATCGTGAAGGCGCCGGACTCGCCGGCGTGACCGCCGAAGCCGAACGGCATGACCTGGAGGCGGACGTTGGGGTGTTCGGAGACCTCGATCAGATGCTGCAACTGACCGCGCATCACCTCGCGGTCGCCGTACGGGCGGCGCAGGGCGGCCTCGTCCAGGACGATGTGGAAGTCCGGCGCGTTCTCGTTCACCAGGTACTTCTGCCGCTCCAGGCGCAGCGCCACGCGCCGCTCCACGTCGGCCGCGCTCGCGCCCTTCATGCCACGCCGGACGACCGCGCGGGCGTAGGCCTCGGTCTGGAGCAGTCCGTGCACGAACTGCACCTCGTAGACACGGATGAGGGAGGCGGCACCCTCCAGACCCACATAGGTGGGGAACCAACTGGGCAGGACGTCCGAGTAACTGTGCCACCAGCCCGCTACGTTGGCCTCCTTCGCGAGGGAGAGGAGTGAGATGCGCTCCGCCTCGTCCGTGATGCCGTACAGCGTCAACAGATCCTCTACGTCCCGGGTCTTGAAGCTCACTCGCCCCAGCTCCATGCGACTGATCTTGGATTCGGAAGCGCGGATCGAGTACCCCGCGGCCTCGCGAGTGATCCCACGTGCTTCCCGCAGTCGCCTGAGTTGCGAGCCGAGCAGCATCCGCCGCACCACCGATCCGGGCTCTCCCGCGCTCACGTTCGCCAGCCTCCCCAACCGTCTTCAGGGGCCGCAGTCTGCCACTAAAACACTTCGAGCAGTACTCGTTCGATTACAGAAATGGAAAGAAGGGTCCCCTGTTTCACAGGAACTTGTCAGGAAGACGTCAGGAAGAAGCAAGGCCGGAGCGAGAGATCGGCGTGAAGTTGGCGGAAAAAATGGCCAACAAGCGGTACGGGAGGGTCCAATTCGGTCAGCTGCACGTGCATCTGCCCTTGCATCTGCTGTACGCATCCGAAACCATGGTCTCGCGCCACCGCTGCATCGCAACGACCGCGAATTCCCGGGAGTGCCTCGCATGGGGACGAATGGATCGACCATGCTCGAGCCGTTACGGCAGGGCCTTCCGCCACTGGACCCCTCAGCCGTGTCCAGTGCGGCTTCGTGCGCTCTGGCCGCCCGCTACGAAGCGGTGCGCGAGGCACGGCAGTTCACCCGCCGCACCCTCGACCAGTGGGACATAGGCGACCGCTTCGACGACGTCTGTCTGGTCGTCTCCGAACTGGTCACCAACGCGCTGCGGCACGCCCTGCCGGCCAACGCGCCACGTGTCCCGGAACAGAACCCGCCCGTACGGCTGCACCTGATGCGCTGGACCGAGCGGCTCGTGTGCGCCGTGCGCGACCCCAGTCACGACAGTCCCATCGCCTGCGAGTCGGAGGACTTCTCGGCCGAGTCGGGCCGCGGCCTGTTCCTCGTCGACTCGTTCGCCGACGGCTGGGGCTGGCACCCGCTGGCGGGCACGCTCAGCGGCAAGGTGGTCTGGGCGCTGTTCCGCCTTCAGGGCGAACCGGCACAGAACAACGCGTGAGGAACCGCGGCTCTTTTTCGGGCCGCGGTTCTACGCGCGTTGTGGCCGCGTGGGCACGCGGATCCGCTAACCCACTATCAAGTGGTCGAACTCGCCGTCCTTGATGCCCAGGAGCATCGCCTCGATCTCGGCGCGGGTGTAGACGAGCGCCGGACCGTCGGGGAAGCGCGAGTTGCGCACCGCGACGTCTCCGCCGGGCAGCCGCGCGAACTCCACGCAGGACCCCTGCGAGTTGCTGTGCCGGCTCTTCTGCCAGGCCACTCCGTCCAGCTGCGTGGCAGCCATGCCGTTGTACACGTCGAACCCCAAGTACACGCTGTCAACGCGGTGGTCCACAGGTCGCTCCCGGTTGTGCACTGGCTGGTGTGGCCATTGATGCAGTGGTCAACTGTTCCGGATCATAGCCCTGTTCATGTGCAGATGCATGGGCAGATGCACGTGCACGCGGGGTGGTGCTCCGGTTACAGCTTTGACGACCGCTTTACCGATGCCGTTCCAGCGTCTGCCCACGTCCGGGCAGGACATGTACTGAGGAAGACGTGTTCGGGGGCCCGCATGTTCCATCGGGGCGACTATCGGGTCGAGTACGGCAACAATGCCATCTCCCGGGCGTTCTTGATCGCAGCCGCCAACTGCCGCTGCTGCTGGGCCGATACGCCGGTGACGCGGCGGCTGCGGATCTTGCCGCGATCGGAGACGAACGCCCGCAGCAGGGCGGTGTCCTTGTAGTCGATGTACGTCACTCCGGCCGAATCCAGCGGATTACGACGGGACTTGGCAGGCCTGTGCGCAGGCTTGCCCTCGGACTTGCGGGGCACGGTCAGATCTCCAGGAAGGCGTCGAAGGCGGACGGAAGGCGTTTCCAGGCGGTACGCCCGGCGGCGTACTCGGTGTCGGTCAACAGGCAGGACTCCAGGAGCAGTTCGAGCCCGTCCCGGTCGAGACCGGGGGATGTGAAGACAAGGTGCTGACAGCAGTCCCCGTGCTCCGGGTGCCAGTCGAGCGCGGCGGCGGCACGGCGCACCGGCGGCACCAACTCCCAGGCGGCGTCCGGCAACGAGGCGAGCCACGGGCCCGCGCTCTCCACACACAGGGCACCGCCTGCCGCGTCCCAGTGGAGGAGCGAGTCGGGCCTGTCGGCGAGCCAGAACCGGCCCCGGCTGCGGGCCGCGGCGCAGGTGATGTCCTCAAGTGCCGCGTACAGCCGCTCCGGGTGGAAAGGCCGACACCGGTGCCATACGAGGGTGGTCACGCCGTGGGCATCGGCGCGCGCGTGGTGCGTACGGCGTTCAGGCCGCGATCCGCGCACCCTCGTTCTCGCCAGCCTCGCCAGCCTCGCCAGCCTCGCCACTCCCGCCGTTCCCGTCGCTCTCGCCGACGTTCCCGCTCTCCAGT
>NZ_JBLTJC010000428.1:0-8093 GCF_048158785.1 Streptomyces colwelliae
GTCTCCGCCGGCCGGGATGTGCGGATAGACGCAGTCGACAAGGTCGTACGACTGCGCGTCGCCGCATCCGGAGCCGACCACCGCGCAGACCGGCGAACTGTCTCCGCCAGCCTCGGTCCACACGCCGCCCCCCGTGAGCCCCCCGTGGGCCCCGCAGGTGCTACGGCTGGAAGCGCAGCACCTGCGGGTCGTGGTCGCTGATCTGGTCGTTGAACTCCGCGTTGATGTGGACGCTGTCGTACTCGAAGCAGTCCTTGCGGATCGACGGGCTGATCAGGATCTGGTCCAGGACCTGCTCGTTGCCCTGGTAGTCGTACGTGTAACGCTCGTTCTTCGGCAGGGACTTGATCGCCGAGTACAGCTCGCCGTCGCCTTCGAGGATCTTCGCGGTGTCGGAGAACTCGAAGTCGTTCATGTCGCCGAGCGTGATGACGTCCGCGTTCTTCTGCGCGGCGAGGATCTCGTCGACGAAGGCGTTGACCGCCGTCGCCTGCGCGTGGCGCTGGGTCTCCGAGCTGCGGGTGACCGGCTGGTACTGGGCGGTCAGGGGCTGGTCTCCGCCCTTGGAGATCAGGTGGTTGGCGATCACGAAGACCGTCTTGCCCTTGAAGACGAACTCGCCCGCGAGCGGCTTGCGGCTCGCGCTCCAGGCCGCGTTGGCCGGGTCGATCCGGCCCGGGGACGCGGTCAGCTGGGCCTTGCCGTGCACCTTGGTGACACCGACGGCCGTCGTGGAGTCGCCGCCCGCGCGGTCGGTGAAGGAGACCCGCTGCGGGTTGAACAGGAAGACCTGGCGGATGTTGCCGCCGGGCTCGCCGCCGTCCTGGTCGTTGACCGGGTTGATCGAGCGCCAGTCGTACTTCGGGCCGCCGGCCGCGACGATCGCGTCGATCAGCTTGTTCACCGTGACGCTCGCGTCGACCGTGCCGTCGTCCGTGGCACCGTTGTTGTCCTGGATCTCCTCCAGGGACACGATGTCGGGGGACTGGAGGTTGTTCACGATCGCGGCGGCGTGCGCGGCGAAGGTGCCGTCCGACGGGTCGAGGTTCTCGACGTTGTACGTCGCCACCGCGAGCTGGCTCTTCGACTGCTTCTTCGTCGTCTCACGCTTGAGGCCGGCGCTCTTCACGGCGCCGATCTCGTTCGCGACCAGCGTGTAGCCGCCGTACGCGTTGAAGTCCATCGGGCCGGCCGTGGTGCCGGTGAGCTTGTCGCCGACGTTGACGACCGGGAAGTCCGCCGTCGCGCCCAGGGACTGGATCTGGAGGCGCCCGCCGTTCTGCGAGTCGTAGGAGCCGTAGACCGTGCCACCGCTGGGGGTGGCGTTCTCGTGCGGCTTCACCGTGACCCACAGCTCCGCGTACGGGTCGGTCGCGGTGACCACGCGGGCGTCGGAGACCTGGACGTTCATGCCCTCAAGGGACTCGTAGTAGTCCAGGGCGTACTTCTTCGGCTGAAGCGTCAACGCGTTGATCGAACTGCTCGCGGCGGTGTCGCCGGCCGGGGTGTACCTGCTCGGCACGGACCGGTCGCTGATCACCGTGGCGGCCGGTACGGCGTTGCCGCTGGAGACGACGGTGACCGTCGGCTTGGTGATCTCGGTCAGCGACTGGTTGCCCGTGGCAACGCCGCCCGGGACGTACTCGGAGACCGTGCCGGAGACGGTGACCGAGTCGCCGACGGCCACCTTCGGCGTGGAGCTGGTGAAGACGAAGACGCCCTCACTGGTGGCCGGGTTGTCGTCCGGGGTCGCGTCCTGGAACCAGAACCCCTTGGACGAGCCGTAGGTGCGTACGCCCGTGACGATGCCCGGTACGTCCGCGACCTTCTGGCCGGCGTACGGGGACACCCGGGTCGTGCCCTGGATGTCATGGATGCGCACGCTGTCGGCGTGCGCGGGCGAGGTGAGGACGATCGTGGACGCCACGGAACAGACGGCGGCGACGGTGAGCGCGGCGAGACGCGCGGAGGACTTGCTCGGCAACGGGATCCCTCCGGGGACATGCATGAGTGCCGGGACGAGGGTGATGGAACGTGAACAGGTGGGACAGGTGGGACAGGTGATACGGCGGTGGGAGCCGCGAACCGGTGGGGCGGTGGCGACGCGCGTAGAACATACCCGGATCGGGTGTCCATGACATTTCTACGCGCGTCAATCTCATTGCGGGGCCGTCCAGTTGTCAAGGTTTCGGCCAAGTACTCCTCGTGGCCGGAACATGAACCGGGCGGCATGGGTCGAAATCCGTCTAGGCTGAGCGGCTGAGTCGTGTGTCGTGTACGGCCGTCGTACGGCCATCGAGGCGCCCTAGGAGAACCCACCGATGTCAGACAGCTCCCCCCTGCCGCCGGTGCGGCTGCACTCCGAAGCGGAGCTGGCGCGCGACGCGCTGTCCACACCCCTGCTCGCCCGGGCCGCACGGCTCGCCCGCTGGGCGGGACCCGACACCCGCATCGACGCCGGTGGCGGCCTTGTCGACGAGCAACTGCCCGCCGCGGCCGAGCTGCTCGGCCTCACCGGCGAGGACGCCGCGGCCGACGCGAGCGAGGCCTGGCGGGTCGCCGTGGACACCGGGCTCGTCGAGGTCGTCGACGAGGAGGAGGGCACCGTCGCGGCCGGCGAGGAGCTGGCACTGCTCACCTCCGGCTCGCCCGGCGATGTGCTCGCGGTGTGGCTCGGCGCCCTCGATACCCTCCTCGCGGACGCGAGCGTGCCCGATCTGGACGGTCTTGTCGACGCCGTGGACGAGGGTGGCGAGGTCGATTTCGCGTCACTCGACTGGGATCCCGAGGCGGAGGCCGAGTTCCTCGACGGCGTCCTCGGCAACCTCTATCTGCTCACCGTCAACGAGGACGGCCCCGGCGACGGCCCCGTCCCGCTGCCCGCGCTGGCCGCGTCCATGATCGTGCCCAGCGACATGGGCGAGCCCACCAACGACGTCCTGGAACAGGTCTCCGACGCGATGATGCGCCTCGACGACCAGTTCCGGCTCCTCGAACCGGTCGGCATCGTCGAGTACCAGCCCGTCGACGAGGCCCTCATGGCCGACCCCGACGAGCTGACGGACGGACCCGCCGCGCCCGTCGACGAGACCGACGTCACCCGTTACGGCATGGTCCGCCTCACCCCCCTCGGCCTCTACGGCCTCCGCGCCCGCCTCCTCGAAGCCGGCTTCGCCGCCCCCGCCGTAGGAGACCTCGCGGACAAGGGCGCGGACGCGCTGCTCGACGGGACGTCGACGTTCCCGCAGGGGGCCGCGCGGGCCGAGATCGAGCAGTGGCTGGCCCGCCGTGAACCCCTCGCCGCGGCACGGGAGTTGCTCGCCGCGGCCCGGGGCGCCGACACCGGCGCTCCGCTACGGCGGCTGCTCTGCCAGCAGGCGCTCTCCCTCGTCGGCGGCGAGGCCGAACCCGCGCTGCGCGAGGTGCTCGACGACCCCGAACTGGGCGGGCTCGCCCGGGTCTGGCTGAGCGAGCACGGCGCGAGCGACGTCCCCGCGCCCTCCGAGGAGTTGGTGTTCTGGCTGACCGTCGACACGGTCGCCGCGCAACTCGCCGCCGAGGGCAACTCCGAGGAGCTACAGGCCCTGGTCGAGGGCCTGGCCCAGCAGCACAACGGGTTCTTCGCGGCGGCCTGGCGGGTCGACCACCCGGCGACCGCGGACGTCCTGGAGGCGATGGGCCGGCTGCACCCGGACAAGCGGATCGCGAAGGAAGCGCGGAAGGCGGCCTTCAAGGCCCGCTCCCAGCAAGGGAGTTGAGGAGGTCCACGCGAGGGGCTTTTGAGTCCCATGGGTGAGAACATACGGATTCATGGAAGAGGGCCCGGAGAAGTCGACCGGTGTTCAACTCCTGTTCAGACATGGGCGGGAGCGTGGCGCCGACCGAGGTCCGCCACCCTCCACGGCACACCCACCGTCACAGGAGACACCATGTCGCTCACCCGCAGAGACTTCGCCACAAAATCAGCGGTCACCGGTGCCGGGGTCGCGCTGGCGGGCAGCGTCGGCGCCCTCGCCACCGCGCCGAACGCCCTCGCGTCCACCGAAACCGACGCCGAGGAGTCGGCGGCCGAATACGGCAACGGCGGGCACGTCGGCGTCGGCTACGGACCGCTGGTCGCCGACCCGGACGGCCTGCTCGCCCTGCCCGCCGGCTTCAAATACCGCGTCATCACCTACTGCGGAAAAACCACGCTGGAATCGGGCGAGTTCACCCCCTCCAACCACGACGGCACGTCCACCTTCGACGGCCCGCGCGGCGCCACCCTCCTCGTCAACAACCACGAACTCGCCGGCCCCCGCGCCAACTGGCCCCACCCCGTCCCGCTCACCGAGGGCCTTGTCTACGACCCCGCCGCGGCCGGCGGCTGCACGGTCGTCGAGGTCCGCCGCGACCACGTCGCCGAGTGGGTCGGCATCGCCGGCACCGCCACCAACTGCGCGGGCGGCAACACCCCTTGGGACACCTGGCTCACCTGCGAGGAGACCGAGGACAAGACCGGCACGAACGGCTTCACCAAGGACCACGGCTACGTCTTCGAGGTCGACCCGGTGGACCGCCGCGCCAACCGAAACCCCAAGCCGATCAAGGCACTTGGCCGCTACGCCCACGAGGCCGTGGTCGTCGACCCCAAGCGCGGCCACCTCTACCTCACCGAGGACGCGTCGGGCCCGAACGGCCTCCTCTACCGCTGGACCCCGCCCGAGCACTTCCACCACGGCCGCGGCAAGCTCCGCACCCTCGCCGACGACGCGGGCGTCCTTGAGGCCTTCAAGTGCTTCGACTCCGGCGGCAAGTTCGTCGACGACCTCTCCCGCGCGACGAAGATCGGCACGGTGTACGGCGTCGACTGGATCGACGTCCCCGACCGCGACGCGAAGACGACCTCCGTGCGCAAGCAGTTCGCCACCGGCGAGATCACCCGCGCCCGCAAGCTGGAGGGCATGTGGTGGGGCGACGGCGGCGCGTACATCGTCTCCTCGTTCGCCCGCACGGAGAGCCCCGTCCAGCACGACGGCGCCGTCTGGTTCTACGACCCCAAGCGCCGCACCCTCACCCTCAAGGTCCTCATCGGCGTCAACCCCGACCCGTCCGTGGACGGCGCGTTCGACGGCCCCGACAACATCACCGTCTCCCCCTACGGCGGCCTCGTCATCGCCGAGGACGGCGAGGGCGTCCAGCACCTGTTCGGCGCGACCGACAGCGGCCGCACGTACCCGATCGCCCGCAACGAACTCAACATCGGCACCGCGGAGAAGCCCGAATACAGCGAGTTCACCGGCGTGACCTTCTCACCCGACGGCAAGACGCTGTTCGCGAACATCCAGACTCCGGGGATCATGCTGGCGATCACGGGGCCTTGGAAGCGGCAGAAGCGATAGTGGCCAGTCACTCGAATGGGTGACCTTGT
Organism: Streptomyces colwelliae; assembly: GCF_048158785.1. NCBI lineage: Bacteria > Bacillati > Actinomycetota > Actinomycetes > Kitasatosporales > Streptomycetaceae > Streptomyces > Streptomyces colwelliae. The sequence continues at coordinate 5,411 of NZ_JBLTJC010000428.1, forward strand.
CTGATTCTGTGATCGATGGACGCCGCTGGACATAGCGTTCCTGCATGTCCAATTCGTGCGAACAGTGCGCTGCTCCGGTGACGTCGAAACGGCGGCGCTACTGCAGCAACCGTTGCGGCCTTCAAGGGACTGCGCTGCAGCGTTCTGAGTCAAAGCGGAGGCCTAAGCCGTCGTGCCCTCAGTGCGGCAAGCCCATTCTGACTCGCGGCGCGGTCCATTGCAGCCGGACCTGCGCGAATGTGACGCGCCGGCAGGAGGCGGAGGCACGGCGTGGAGAGCCCGCGCCGTGCCTCCGCTGCGGATCGACCGAGCGGCGCCCCCGTTGCGACGGACCGTACTGTTCGTGGGACTGCTTCAACGAGGACCGCTACGAACGGACAGGTACTTTCGCGCGATGGTTCGCTGCATGGCAAGCGGGCGAGACCAGCGGGACGAGGGAAGACGGCAGCCCGGACTGGCGGGTTCGTCAAGCCCTGGTCCTGCTCCGGGGACAGCGCTGCGAGGAGTGTGGCTGGGCCGAGGCCAACTCTGTCTCCGGGCGCGTTCCCCTGCACGTCGACCATGTCGACGGAGACCGGACGAAGAACCGTCCGGAAGACGTCCGCTTGCTGTGCCCGAACTGCCATGCGCTGACGCCCAACTATCAGCACCTGAACAATCCCCGCGTCCAGCCGGTGCGCCGGAAGCAGAGTCGTCGGTACCAGGAGGTCTGGCTCGGCCAAGGTCCAGCCGAGGCGCCCCTCATCCCGTCAAGCGCGGTGTCGCCGACGCCGTACGGCGTCTCTACGGCGGCACGTCGCTGCTGAAGTACGACACCGCGTCCAAGGGCTACCGCTTCGGCGACATCCTCAACCTGGTGCACGCAGCGCCGGACCCGGACAAGGCGTGGCAGGGCGAGCTGTTCCAGTACGCGCTGGACCGCCGGCACCACCCGGACACCGCCGTACCGCCCGCGTCGAACCGTGTCCTGACCGCACACCGCGAGTTGATGGTGCTGCCGGTCGCCGAGCGGCGCGCGGTCGTCACGGCGGCCGACGGTGCCGAGCGGCTCGCGGCGGCCGGGATGACGTGGGAGGCGCTGGCCGGCTGGCTCCAGGGCCCGATGGACAAGGCGGCCTGGGAGGCGGTCATCCCGTCCATGGGTTCGATGGCGCTCGTCCGAAATCTCCGGAACTTCGACGAGGCCGGGGTCTCGGACGAGGTCGCCGCGCAGGTGGCGGCGAAGATCAGTGACCCGGCGGAGGTCGCGCGCTCGCGGCAGTTCCCCTTCCGGTACCTCGCCGCTTACCAGCACGCGCCCTCGCTGCGCTGGTCGTACCCGCTGGAGCAGGCACTCGGCCACTCGCTGGCCAACGTGCCCGCGCTGCCGGGCCGCACGCTGGTGCTCGTGGACCGCTCGGGTTCGATGTTCTTCTCGCGGCTGTCCGACCGTTCGGAGCTCAACCGGGCCGACGCGGCGGCGATCTTCGGTACGGCGCTCGCGCTGCGGGCGGCGGACGCGGACCTCGTCGAGTTCGGCACCACGAGCAGGCGCCTGGACTTCGGCGCGGGCGAGTCGGTGCTCAAGATCCTGGGCCGCTTCGGCGACCTGGGCGGCACCGACACCACCTCGGCGGTCCGCTCGCACTACCGGGGCCAGGACCGGGTGCTGATCATCACCGACGAGCAGTACGCGTACAGCCGGCACGGCGACCCGACCGAGCAGGTACCGGTCGGCGTGCCGGTCTACACCTGGAACCTCGCCGGGTACCGGGCGGGCCACGGCCCGTCCGGCAAGAGCAACCGGCACACCTTCGGCGGCCTCTCGGACGCGGCCTTCCGGATGGTGCCGCTGCTGGAAGCGGCCCGGGACGCGGACTGGCCCTGGGCTGCCTGAAGCTCGACACGTGGCCCGCACTTCTACGGGGGGTGCGGGCCACACTCTTGTCCGACGGGAGATTGACATCTAACATTTCAATTTATGAACGCCCTCCAGCCCGTCCCGCGCACCCTCCTCCGGGACCGCGCCTACGAAGCGATCCGCGACGCCATCGTGGCCGGGGAGATCGAACCCGGTGCGGTGGTGCGTGACGCCGAGCTGGCGGAGCGGCTCGGGCTGTCGCGGGCGCCGGTGCGGGAGGCGTTCTCGCGGCTCGTCGACGACGGGCTCCTGGAGAGCAAGCCGCAGAGCTACACACGGGTGACTCCGGTGATCGCCGCCGACGTGCGGGACGCCGCCGCCGTGGTCGGTGCCCTGCACGAGTTGGTCACGCGCGTCGCCGTACCCCTCCTGCGGGACACGGACGTCGACGTGATGCGCGCGGCCAACGACCGGTTCGCCGCGGCCGTGCGCGCCGGTGACGTGGACGCCGCGCTGCGCGCCGACGACGAACTGCACGACGTCCTGGTCCGCGTCAGCGGCAACCGCGCCGCCGCCGCGACCGTCGCCCGCTACACCCCTCTCATCCGCCGACTGGAGCGACGACGCTTCGGCGAGGGCGGCAACTGCCGTTCGGCGGGCCTGCACGAGCGGCTCATCGAGGCCTGCGCCGACGGTGACGTGGACGACGCGGTCCACGTGACGGCGGAGATCTGGCGCGGCCTCGAAGGCCTCGCCGACCTCGACTGACCAGAGCCCTTCCGCTCACGAGTCCTTCCGCTCACGAGCACTCCCGCTCACCAGCCCTCCGGTTGACCCGAGCCC
>NZ_JBLTJC010000429.1:0-8085 GCF_048158785.1 Streptomyces colwelliae
TATGTCGTCTCAATCTAACTGCAAGCATCTGACTATCTATAGACACTTTGACCTGCAAGGACGCAAAGATTGAGACGATGTTTGTCCGGCTTTTAGTCAACTTATTTGCGCTTTGACCTGCAAGGATGCAGAGAGTGATACGCATGTGCGGGGCCGTTGAGACGCCCTTCTGTAGATGATGAGTTGGGCGATGACCTTGTGGCGGTATGAGTGTTGGTGGGCTGGTTTCAGCCCTCGTCGTCGGAGATGTGGTCGTCCCGGTCTGCTGTCATGTGGTGGACGTTGAGACCGGCACGGCAGCGGGAGGGTCCGATGGTGTCGTGCAAGCGTGTGAACAGGTCGGGACGGATGATCAGGTCGGCTCCTGCGACCGAGGGCAGGAGAGGCTCGTAGGTTCCGTCGTGGACGAGGTGTCCTCGCCACTGGCGGCAGATGAGTGCTTCCCCTGCAGCGTCGCTGAGGCTGAACCCGCAGATGCCGTCGGTGGGTTCGAGACCGAGTACCGCCACGATGCTGGCGGCTGGTGCGAGGACGTACGGGGGCAGGCCCGGACCGTTGCGGTGCCGGGGCGTGTCGATCAGGGGAGTGGTGCCGGCGTCGGTGAGGGCCACGAGAGCCTGGTCTGTCGTGCTGAGGTGCTCGGCTGCTGCCTCGGCCCGGGTGAGACCAGGTGCCAGGCGGCGCAGCGGGCGGGTCCACAACTGCCAGGGAGCCCGGGAGATAGGGAGAGTGCTGGTGGGCGGATCGTCGTCGGCAGTCTCGAGACCGACGGTGATCAGTACTTGGCGGGCGGGCTGGTCCGGATACCGGCGTGCGGGAGTGCGCTGCCGTTCGACCAGCCCGATCTGCACCCAGCCCGCGTGCGGGCCGTCGTCCACGCGGGCAAAGGCCAGGGTACCTTCCGGCAGGGTGCGCAGGCCCGAGACCGAAGCCAGACCGAACGGCGGCCAGGGTTCTTGCTCTTGGCGGCTGTCGCTGAACCAGGGCACGGGATCGAGTGACCACTCCAGCGCCTTGGGGCGGGTCAGAGGGCGGGGAACGCGGGCGAGTTCGGCACGCAGGGCCGAGCGGGAGTCGTCCCTCAGACGTGCCGCCGTGCCGCGTTCGAAGGCTTGGGGGTCGACGAGGTGTCCGGCTTGGGCGAGCGCGGCTCGCAGGCCTGCCGCGGCCTTCTGCAGAGAGTCTTCGGCGGCAGCCTGCTCGGCGAGGTAGGCGTCGGGGAAGCGATCGCTGCTCGGGTGGGTCAGCAGGTCCAACTGCATGCGCATCAGCGGTTCGACGTGGTCGGGGATGGCTGTGACCACGAGGTCGATGACGGTCTCACGAAGCCCGGGAGCCTGGCCGGCGGCGTCGAGGCGGGCGCCCAGGTAGTGGTCGACGAGGTGGGCCGCATATCGCCGAGGGTCTTTCATTCGCTGTCCTCGGTGCCAGGGCGGGCGGTTACGGCGCGCGCGAGTGTCGGATGGGCCGCGCTCGCCGGAGGGGGAGGCGGCTGGTGTCCGGCCTGGGTGAGGACGGCGGCGGCCTCCGCCCGGACGGACAGCATGTCGCTGTCGCACAGGGCTACGAGTTGCTTGTGGAGGGCGGCGTCCAGGGGCCCGTCGGGAAGGTGGCTGTGCAGGACAGTCAGGAGCCAGGTCAGGGGGCCGGCGCCGAGGGCGAAGGAGAGGACATGTGCGAGGGCGGCCTGTGCCTGGTGGGGCCGGCCGGCCAGCAGGACCGTCGCTGCGATCAGGGCACGCCGCTTGTCGCCGCGTTCGGGCAGGGCGACGGTCGCCAGAGCGAGCTGGCACAGGGCGGTGTCGATGTCCTGCTGTGAGGTCGGCTCCGGCACCGGGTGGTAGGCACCGTCGCCAAGGCGGGCATCGCCCGGCAGACGGTGGGCGATGACCTCATACGCGGCGTCCCAGCAGGCGAGTGCGTCGGCGGCCGAGGGCCGGGAGGAGTCCGGGCGCTGAATGGCGAACGCCGAAATCAGGGCCTGGCTGACCCCGATGGTGCGGCTGTAGGACGGGTTGGCGACGGTGTTGGCGACTTCGTCCGCGAGGTTTTGGACCGCGATGGCGGCATCCGCGGTGTGCGCCTGCTGCCATAGATCCAGGCGGTCGTTGCCGGCGAAGGAACGCCATCCGCCGCCGCCTCGGATCGTGGTGTAGGCCAGCATGCCGGCCATCGCGGCGAGCGGGCCGAAGGCGTCGGGGGCGATGTCCTGGCGCAGATGGAGCCCAGCGGCGACGTCGGCGAGTACGTCAACGGGGCCGGAAGCGTCCATTCCCTTGGCGATCCGGTGCAGTAGCTGGGCGGCTTCGTCGGGCCCCTGGCGGTCGGTGATCTCCACGATCCGCCATCCGATCGCGCTGGCCAGGGCGTCCTTGGACCATCGGGGGCCCATCGGATCGTCGTACGCCTTGCTGCTGCAGTCACGGACCGCGGCGAGCACACCAGCAGCGCCCTCCGGCAGTACGGGGCGCTGCTGGGCGTGCAGATAGGCCCCGGTGGGGTAACGCTCCCTGGGGCCACCCCAGTTGCGGGAGTTATTGACGGGCGCGGTCCTGGGTGACCAGGACGGGCCGCCTTCGCCGCCCAAGCGCTGTGCCGCCGCCCGCAGAGCAGGAGTCGGCGTGTCCTGGGCCATGTGTGACGCGTGGATCAGTGTCTGGTCGTCGTAGGTGGATGTGATCGCGTTGGCGAGCACCGGCAGGAGGCCCAGAGCGTGTGCAGCGTCGTCGCCGGGCAGGTCGGCGAGCCTGCCGAGCAGGGCGATGTCGGCGTCGCGCCTGCGGCCGTGGGGGCCTGCGGCGATACGGAGCGCTGCCAGGACGACGGGGTCGGCGGAGTCGGCCTGTAGGGCCAGCAGCTGCTGGTGGGCCGCCTCCACCCGGGCGTCGGGCAGTCCGGGCTCGGTCAGCAGCACCTGGGCGGCCATCTGCGCGGCGGCCTGCGGATCCAGGCGCGCGAGGAAACGCCACCACTCCTGCGGTGTGCCCGCGGTCCCCCGCCCATCGGTGCATTCCGCAACGAGGTACACGAGCGGCTGCGTACGTGCCAGCCGCACCCGCGCCTGTACCGGATCGGCCTGGACAAGCTGGGACAGCGGATCCAGCAGCTCCTCGATGGTGATGTCCTTGTGGCCGCCGTAGGCGCTCATGTAGTGGGCGGCGCGTTCCCAGCAGTGCTGGGCTTCGTCCGGGTCGTCGCAGGCGAGACTCACGCGGGCCATCTCGAGTTCGAAGTCGGCGTCCTCCGCATACATCGAACGGCTGTCGGCCTTTGCCGCGCGCAGCGTGCGCATGAGCTCATCGATGACGTCGGCCCCGGCCTGGCCCACGCTGTGGGCCAACAGGGACAACAGCTCCGTGGTGATCAGAGGGCCGGTTCCGGCCATGCCCATCAGGGACGTGGTGGTGCCTCGGCTGACGGTCTGCAAGGAGGCGATGCCCACGGCGACGTCGTTGCCGCGCAGCAGGGCGACTGCCTCGTGCAGCACCTGCCGCACGAGCTGATGGATGTCGCCGAGCTCGCTGGCGTTGGGCCGGCCTGTGAACGCGGCTGCGTGCCGGGCCAGTTGCTCAAGCGCCACACGGGCGGCAGTGGACGCGTGCGCGGTGGTGATCCGGCCCGCGCCGACGTCGCGGCGGAGACCGAGTGCGGCGATGGTGAAGCGCAGCCAGGCACGGTAGAAACCTTCGCCGTCGAGGAGGGGGAGCAGCCGGGCGGGCGCCTGTGGATCAGATCCCTGGGCCACCGCCAGCAGTTCCAGCCACTCGCTCACCGGCCCCGACAGGTCGCTGTAGCGGCCGGTCAGCACTGTGTGGGTTGCTTCCTGCAGCACCATGGTGACGTCCTGGCCGAAGACTTCCTCGGCCAGGTCCGCCACGGGCACGCCGTGGTCCAACAGGCGTCGCGGGCTGCACGGAGCGCTGGCCCAGGCCGCGGTGGCCAACGTGCGCGCCGAGGGCAGCATTCCGTCTGCGCCGTCGTGGGCGTCGGCGAGATGTAGGAGAAGGGCCGCACGCCGCTCGGGGCGCTCGACGAGCTCCACGCTCTCCAACAGCGGCTCGGCACCGAGGCAGTCCAGCAGCACACCGAGCGCCAGTTCGGGGGAGCCCAGGGCTTCCTGGTCGAGAAACCGGGCCACCCGATGCGCGAGCGGGTGGTCTTCCTGCGACTCGCGCTCGTCGGCGCTATGGCCGGGTAGCCTGATCCGCCCGCGCAACTCCGCGAGGAACACCCCCTCGTCGCCCGCGGAACCGTCGTGGGCAGACGCACCGTCGTCCGCCGTGTCCCAGGCCGTCAGATACGCCTCCCACGGGGCGGCGCCCCCGGCCCGGTCGATTGCCGCGCACAACTGCAGGCCCCACCGTGCCGACATCGTCGGCACACCCTCATACATCAGGCCCGCCGCCACATGGTCGGCTCCCGACAGCGCGACGAGCACATCCGCATACGGCACCAGGGAACCCGGCAGGCCTTCGTCCTCGTAGGTCGACCGCGCCCGGCTCAGTTCGATGCAGCGCACCAGCGTGGGCCAGTCATGGCACACCGCCGCCCGCCGGGCGACGACGGCCAGGGTGTGGACGATGGCCTGCGGGGGCTGCAGTCCGGCAACCGCCCGGGAGAGGAAATCGGGTCCGATCAGCAGCGCCAGGTCGTCGTCACGGCCCAGAGCGGACAGGAGTTCGGGCAGGTGCCGGAAGGCACGCGCGTCCGTGAAGAACCCGCGCCGGGAAAGCCAGTCGGCGGCCTGGGCCCGGACCTGGTCCACCCACCGGGAGTCGCCCTCGACCCGGCGGACGAAACGGCTGAAGCTCTCGTGGTGGATCTTCAGCCCGCCGATCCCTGGCTGCTGCGCGATGATCGGCGCCACCCGGGTCAGTGCGGCATTGATCATCATTGCCGGCATCGGGAAGATCTCTCCGAGCTCGTCCGCGCTGACAGCGAAGTCGCAGACCGCCAGCGTGCTGACCGCATAGCGCTGCTCGGCCGTCAGAGCCCGCAGCAGATAGGCGTAATAGTCGTCCAGGTCGTGCGCCGATGACGGAACCGCACGCAGACGCTCGAGAGGATCACCGACGGCGCCCGGCGCAGGCAGTGTCCCAAGACCAGGAGCGGGGCCCAGGGCTTGGCGGCACAGATACGTGGCGTACAGAGCGTTGCCTCGTGAGCGCTCCTCGATCAAGGTGACAGCGGCTTCAGCGTCCCTGGCACTCTCCCGGCCGGCACCCGATGGCCACAGCGCTGAGAGCACCCCCAGACGCTCCGCCAACGCACCCAGCTCGGCACGGTCGAGAGGGGGAACGGTCAGACGGGCGGCCCGGGCGTTGACCGCCTCCAGATGAGGGCCGGGCTGACTGGCCAGGACAAGAACGGCGCCGGGCGGCAGGCTGAGCGAGGTGAGCTCCTCGACCAAGCAGGCGGCCGGATCCACCGGCTCACCGAACACGCCGCCACTACTTGGCCCAAGTACCCGGCTGACGTGGTCGATCCCGTCCACGACCAACACGACGCGCTGATCCGGGACCAGGCCGCGCACAGCCGTGACCGCCGCCGCGAGCGTCTCCGTGGTGGCCGCGTAGCGGGGTCTGACCTGCGCCACTGCCTCCGGTGCGGCGCTTTCCAACTGCTGCAGCAGGCTGCCGATCACCACCTCGGTCAGCACACGCTCTCCACGGTCGGTATCCGCAGCGCCGAGCCAGCAGTGATGGCGTACCGCCAGCCAGGTGTCGCGCAGTGCGTCGCCGAGTTGCTCGCACAACCACGACTTGCCGATGCCGGGGGCGCCGGTGACCACCACCACACCGCCCTGCTGCGAGGTGTCCTCGACGGCTGTGACCACTCGTGTGAGGACGGCGGGGCGAATCACCTCGGTGGCACGGTCGACGGGGTGCCCCTCGCGGACGGCCCCGAAGTCAGTCTTCAAGCCCAGGTGGGGAAGCAGGTCCTCGAGTGTCACGGTGCCCGTCCGGCTGCGGGCTGCCTTGGCCCTCTCGATGAGGGCCAGTGCCACGTCCTCGGCCGTGCGGGACCGGTTCGGCGGCCGTCCGGCACCGAGTTCTTCGGTGATGCGGTGCAGCAGGGCCGCCTCGGCCGGCCCGGGCTCGCGGATGCTGAGCGAGCATGCCGCAACACTCGTGTCGACGATCAGGCTGGCACAGGCGCGCTGGAGCATGTCGTCGCTGACGGCGGCGAGGATGGCCTTCCACGGTTCGTGGGTCCGCAGCGCAGCGGCGTCGAACCGGAACCGCTTGCTGCTCAGGCCGTGCAGTGCCGGCCCCGGGTCGCTGCCCGTACCGACCGGCCGCAGCACCCGCGTCAGATCAGGGTCGTCCGGCTCCGTGTCGCGGACCACGAGACGGTGCGAGACGGCGGGCTGTGAGGCGAGGTCACGGTCGATGGAAGCGAAGAGGAGATCCAGGCGCAGCCCCCGGTTGTCCCTGCTGAAACTCTCTACTGACAACGCACGGTCGTGATCCGTGTGCTTGATCTGCAGCCGCTCGCGACTGCCAGTGCCCCATTCGCAGGTGATGTCGTCGAACCGGTCCCCGGCGAACATCTTCGTGTCGACGACCACCGACCTCGCATGTCCCACCGCCAGATCCACCAGACGCAGCGCGGTGAGCAGATCCTGATAGGCGTAACCGAGGTGCGTCGGGCGCAACCCCACGGTTACCTCCAGCATGGTGTGCCTGCGGCCGCACCCCCCGGCGCCCGGCACACTCACCCTAACCGTCCGCCGGCATCAAGACGGAAACGGCCACGCCGGATGCCACAGCACGGCGGCTTCCCGCCCTCAACCCGCCTGCGCCAGGTCACCGCCGCCTACCGCTTCGCTCTGGTGCAGGCGCAGCCGCCACTGCCCCTGATCTGCATCCTGCTGGAACGTGCACTACAAGACGGCGGTGAACTGGACCAGCAAAGCTCGCCGGGCCGGGGTGCTGACAGCGCGACGGGAGCCCCGCGCGAAAGACCGCTGGGGCCACCCGGGTTCCCGGCCCGAACCGGGCATCGGGCAGGTGAGTTGGTCTTCCTGGGCAGGAGAGGGGGCACCGCTGCACGGCACCGCTGCCGCCGGGCCGAACTGACTGGGACGACCGCGTCTTCCAGTCGATCGGGGAAAACGACCGCGTGCTCCAACCAGCCGACTGTCTTCAAGTCCCGGGTACGGCGTCGTTCTCGTTCGGGCGGCCTCTGAGGAAGGCCGGGTCCGTGCGACGGCGCCTGCGGGGTCACGAGATGATCGCGTTGAAGAACAGCACGCCGCCGGCGAACGCACCGCCACCGGCGAGAAGGCCTGCCGCGGGTGTACCGCCGGCCCAGACGGTTAGGACCGCAGCGGCCGTCGCGGTCAGGACGCCGAGCAGCAGGATGATTGCGGCGCGCTGACTGAGCAGCGGAGGCTGCGGATCGGGCTGAGGCACCGTCACACTCCATGCGAGGTAGGGGAATGCACCCGTCTGTTTCCAGGTGCGGCTGGTGCAGGAGGTATAGGCGGGAAGCGAGCACGTCACCCCCTGTGATGTGAATCACCGTCAGTTACCGGAAATTTCTTGAGGAATGCGAGGGGGGAAGCAGACGCGCCGCGTCTAAGACATACGTGAGACGGTCCGCTCGGACCGCCGGGAACCTGTCGCAGATGCAAGGGAGCGGATGTGCCGGAAGCGCTCGAGGGTGGCGACACCGCCTGCACCCCTATGTGCCCCCTCGATGCGGAGGACGCGGAACTGACGCCGGACGACCTGTCCCGCCTCGACCGCGACCTCGGCGCCGTCACGGACCCGCAGGACGCCGCCCGGCGTCGGCAGGCGGACGCCACCATCGTCGAGGTGCTGCGCGCGGACGGCTTCGAGGGCCCGCGCTACCAGAAGGTCGTCAATCGGCTGTCGGAATACGGCTACCACACGATGACCAAGTGGACCGCCAACGGTGACGCCTTCCGCAAGGCCCGCCAGGCCGGTCGGCCCGTGCCGGTGCAGAAGATCACCTTCGGCTGGACGGCGGAGGACCGGCATGAGGTCGTCGTCGACAGCGTCCTGGGCGGCCTGCATGTCTTCCGCACCTATGGACTCGTCCAGGGGCGCTGGAGCC
>NZ_JBLTJC010000430.1:0-8048 GCF_048158785.1 Streptomyces colwelliae
GTCAATACCAGTGCAGGGTGCCGAGAAAGCGGGGTTATCCACAGCCCCGGCGTCAGCGAGCGCACCGACGTACGCTGGATACCCCCGGCCCACCACCCGCGTCGGGCCCTTCGTGTTGCCCACCCCCAGACGGAAAGCCCTCCATGAGCCTGCACGGTCTGCTCGACGCCGTAGTCAAGGACCCCGCCCTCGCGGAAGCCACCAGGGCCGCGACCGACGGCAACCGCATGCACGTCGACCTGGTAGGCCCCCCGGCGACCCGCCCCTTCGCCGTGGCAGCGCTGGCCCGGGAGACCGGCCGCACCGTCCTCGCGGTGACCGCGACGGGCAGGGAGGCCGAGGACCTGGCGGCAGCCCTGCGCTCGCTGCTCCCGTCGGACGGCGTCGTGGACTACCCGTCCTGGGAGACCCTCCCGCACGAGCGCCTCAGCCCGCGCAGCGACACCGTGGGCCGTCGCCTCGCCGTCCTGCGCCGCCTGGCCCACCCGAGGGAGGACGACCCGGAGACGGGCCCGGTCTCCGTCGTCGTGGCGCCCGTGCGGTCCGTGCTGCAACCGCAGGTCAAGGGGCTCGGAGACCTGGAGCCGGTCGCCCTGCGGACGGGCCAGACCGCCGACCTGAACGCGATCGTGGACGCGCTCGGCGCCGCCGCCTACGCGCGCGTGGAGCTCGTCGAAAAGCGCGGCGAGTTCGCCGTACGCGGCGGCATCCTGGACGTGTTCCCGCCCACCGAGGAACACCCCCTGCGCATCGAGTTCTGGGGCGACGACGTCGAGGAGATCCGCTACTTCAAGGTCGCCGACCAGCGCTCCCTGGAGGTCGCCGAACACGGCCTGTGGGCACCCCCGTGCCGTGAACTCCTGTTGACGGAAGACGTCCGCACGCGCGCGCGTGCCCTCGCCGAACAGCACCCCGAACTGGGCGAGCTGCTCAACAAGATCGCCGAGGGCATCGCCGTAGAGGGCATGGAGTCGCTGGCCCCGGTGCTCGTCGACGACATGGAACTGCTGCTCGACGTGCTCCCCAAGGGCGCGATGACCGTCGTATGCGATCCGGAGCGGGTACGCACGCGTGCGTCCGATCTCGTCGCCACCTCGCAGGAGTTCCTCCAGGCCTCCTGGGCGGCGACCGCCGGTGGTGGCGAGGCGCCCATCGACGTCGGCGCGGCCTCCTTGTGGGCCATCGCGGACGTACGGGACCGGGCGCGCGAGCTGGACATGATGTGGTGGTCCGTCTCGCCGTTCGCCGCTGATGAAGAGCTCGACGCCGGCACCCTGAAGCTCGGCATGCACGCCCCCGAGACGTACCGCGGCGACACCGCGAAGGCCCTCGCCGACACCAAGGGCTGGCTCGCCGACGGCTGGCGCACGGTCTTCGTGACCGAGGCCCACGGCCCCGCCGCCCGCACGGTCGAGGTTCTCGGCAGCGAGGGCGTGGCGGCCCGCCTGGAGACGGAACTCGGCGAGATCGCCCCCTCCGTGGTGCACGTGGCGACCGGCTCGATCGACTACGGCTTCGTCGATACGGCGCTGAAGCTCGCCGTCCTCACCGAGACCGACCTCTCCGGGCAGAAGGCCGCCGGCAAGGACGGCGTCCGGATGCCGGCCCGCCGCCGCAAGACCATCGATCCGCTCACCCTGGAGGCGGGCGACTACATCGTCCACGAGCAGCACGGTGTGGGCCGTTACATCGAGATGGTGCAGCGCACGGTGCAGACCGCGACGCGCGAGTACCTGGTCGTCGAGTACGCCCCCGCCAAGCGCGGCCAGCCCGGCGACCGGCTGTACATCCCCACCGACCAGCTTGAGCAGATCACCAAGTACGTCGGTGGCGAGTCCCCGACCATGCACCGCCTCGGCGGCGCCGACTGGACGAAGACCAAGGCGCGCGCCAAGAAGGCCGTCAAGGAGATCGCGGCCGACCTCATCAAGCTGTACTCGGCCCGGATGGCCGCCCCGGGGTACGCGTTCGGCGCGGACACGCCCTGGCAGCGGGAGCTGGAGGACGCCTTCCCGTACGTGGAGACGCCCGACCAGTTGACGACCATCGCCGAGGTCAAGGACGACATGGAGAAGTCGATCCCGATGGACCGGCTGGTCTGCGGCGACGTCGGCTACGGCAAGACGGAGATCGCGGTACGGGCCGCGTTCAAGGCCGTACAGGACGGCAAGCAGGTCGCCGTCCTCGTCCCGACGACGCTGCTCGTGCAGCAGCACTTCGGGACGTTCACCGAGCGGTACTCGCAGTTCCCGGTCAACGTACGGGCGTTGAGCCGCTTCCAGACCGACACGGAGGCGAAGGCGACCCTGGAGGGCCTGCGCGAGGGCTCCGTGGACCTCGTCATCGGCACCCACCGCCTGTTCTCCTCCGAGACCAAGTTCAAGGATCTCGGCCTGGTCATCGTCGACGAGGAGCAGCGCTTCGGCGTCGAGCACAAGGAGCAGCTGAAGAAGCTGCGCGCGAATGTCGACGTCCTGACGATGTCCGCCACGCCGATTCCCAGAACCCTGGAGATGGCGGTGACCGGCATCCGTGAGATGTCGACGATCACGACGCCCCCGGAGGAGCGTCACCCGGTACTGACATTCGTCGGCCCCTACGAGGAGAGGCAGATCGGCGCCGCGATCCGCCGCGAACTCCTGCGCGAGGGCCAGGTCTTCTACATCCACAACCGCGTCGAATCGATCGACCGCGCGGCGGCCCGGCTGCGCGAGATCGTCCCGGAGGCGCGCATCGCGACCGCCCACGGCCAGATGTCGGAGCAGTCGCTGGAGCAGGTGGTCGTCGACTTCTGGGAGAAGAAGTTCGACGTCCTGGTGTCGACGACGATCGTCGAGTCGGGCATCGACATCTCCAACGCGAACACGCTGATCGTGGAGCGCGGTGACAACTTCGGCCTGTCCCAACTCCACCAGCTGCGCGGCCGGGTGGGCCGAGGCAGGGAGCGGGGCTACGCGTACTTCCTGTACCCCCCGGAGAAGCCCTTGACGGAGACGGCCCACGAGCGCCTCGCGACCATCGCCCAGCACACGGAGATGGGCGCGGGCATGTACGTGGCGATGAAGGACCTGGAGATCCGAGGAGCCGGAAACCTCCTGGGCGGCGAACAGTCCGGCCACATCGCGGGCGTCGGCTTCGACCTGTACGTCCGCATGGTCGGCGAGGCCGTCGCGGACTACCGCGCCTCCCTGGAGGGCGGTGTCGAGGAGGAGCCGCCCCTGGAGGTCAAGATCGAGCTCCCCGTCGACGCCCACGTCCCGCACGACTACGCCCCCGGCGAGCGCCTGCGCCTCTCCGCCTACCGGTCCATCGCCTCCGCCAACACGGAGGAGGACATCAAGGCCGTACGCGAGGAACTCGTCGACCGCTACGGCAAGTTGCCCGAACCGGTCGAGAACCTGCTGCTGGTGGCGGGCCTGCGCATGCTCGCCCGCGCGTGCGGCGTCGGCGACATCGTCCTCCAGGGCACCAACATCCGCTTCGCGCCGGTGGAGTTGAGGGAATCCCAGGAACTGCGCCTCAAGCGCCTCTACCCGGGCACCGTCATCAAGCCGGCCGCCCACCAGGTGCTGGTACCCCGCCCGAAGACGGCCAAGGTGGGCGGGAAGCCGCTGGTCGGGCGGGAGTTGCTGGGCTGGGTGGGGGAGTTCCTGGCGACGATCCTGGGGTCGTAGGTCTTGCGGGCGCTGTCCGAATCGTCTGACACCATCGTATTGACACCGGTGGCGCCCGCTCCCCATCGTTGACATATCGGCGCTTTCCAGGCGCCCGTTCATTCCAGGGGGAGGAATGAACAGTGTCGTCTTCGGCAATCTCGGCGTCTCGCTCACCGACCGCCACGGGGCTCGCCTGACGCGCCTGCCCCTGCGCGCGTCCGATCCACGACCGGTACGGCTGCCTCATGGACCGGATGTCTCCGCACCGCCGTTCCTCGTGGGCCGGGACGAACAGCTCGCCCTCGTCCGCAGGGCGGTGCGCGAGCGGAGCGCGGTGGAGTTCACCGGCCCCTGCGGAGCGGGAAAGTCCACTCTGCTGCGGAACGCGGCCGCCGCCGGTGGCGTGTATGTGCGGGTCGGCGGCACCGAACTGGAGGACCTGCTCCAGGACTTGATGCGGCAGTTCTACGTCTACTCTTCCGGCGTCGGCGGCGTACGGCTGACCACAGAGCAGTGCGCCTGGACGCTGGGACAGGTCACCGGAGTCGTCGTACTCGACGATGTGTCCTACAGCCCCGAGCAACTCGGCTACCTGCGCCGGGTGTTACCGGGCTGCGCGCTGGTGATCGGTGCTCCGGTCCCGGTGCTCGGCGTCCTCGGGAACTCGCGGACCCTGCCGGGGTTGCCGGAAGCGGCGGCGGTGGCCCTGCTCTCGCACGAACTGGGCCGCTTCATCCCCGACTCCGAGATGGCCGCCGTACGACGGCTGGTGGCGGCCGTGGACGGGCAGCCGCTGCGTCTGCGGCAGGCGGGAGCGCTGGCACGGGTCGACGGCCGCTCCTTCGCCGAACTCGCCGCGCGGGCCGAGTCCGACCCGGGGATCCTGGACGAACTGAGCATCTCGGCCACGGGCCCGCAGGCCAAGCGGGCGCTGGCGGTGCTCACGCTGGTCGGCGGTGCGCTGCTGCCCGGTGCCCTGCTCTCCCAGATGGCCGACATCGCGTACGTCAGCGAGACCCTGGAGTCGCTGACCGCGCGCGGACTGGCCGAACAGGCCGCGGACCGCTTCGGGTTGCCGGTCTGCAAGTCCGAGCCCTACCGGCGGATCCTGTACCGCTACATCGGACTCGCCTCCGTGCTGCGGGCGTTGGGTGCCTGGCTCACGTCCGGCGACCCGACCGGTGAGGAGACGCGCGGGGCCGCCGAGGCGGCGCTGAGTCTGCTCGGTGTCGCGGCCGAACAGCGTGAGTGGCAGGTGGTCGTCCGGCTGACGACGGTCGTCGAGCGCGTGCTGTTCGTCCAGGGGCACTGGCAGGCCTGGCAGAACACCCTCGCGCAGGGGATCACGGCGGCGCAGGCGGCCGGGGACAAGGCCGCCGAGGCGTACTTCACCCACCAACAGGGCGTCCAGCACTTCCTCCACGACCGCACGGACCACGCCCGACGGCTGCTGCGGCGGGCGCTCGACCTGCGGACGCAGTTGGGGGACGTGGCGGGGGCGGCGGTCACGCGGGCCAACCTGGCCCTCCTCGAACCGCCTCCGCCTCCGCCGATGCCACCGTCGGCGCCGGCCGCGTCCAGGACCGCGAACTCCCGGCGGCTGGTGCTGGCGGCCGTCGCCGGGGTGGTGGCGGTGCTGGTGATCGGGTCGGCGATCGTGCAGGCGGTCGGTGGCGGCGGGGGCACGGGCGGAGGCGGTGGGTCCGACCCGCCACCCATCGTGTCTGCGGGGCCTGGGGGGACCGACATCAGTGGTGGCACGACTACGGGTCAGACGACTACGGGTGAGACCACGACAGGTCAGACGACTACGGGCCAGACCACCGCAGGAAACGGCGGGACGCCGCCCATCACGCTCTCGGCGCCCGCTATCACCCCGTCCGCACAGAGCTTCGGAACGGTGAACATCTCCCCGCTCCACGACACCCGGGTGTTGGACTTCACGATCACCAACCCCAACGGCCAGGCCGTGGCACTCGACTCCGTGGGCATCCCCGGTGACACCGGCTTCTCGACAGTGCGGCGGGGCGAGGGAGGCTGCTCGGACCGTCTGGAGGCTGGAGCCTCGTGCACGGTGTCGGTCAGATACGCACCGAACCGGCTGGGTCCGGCGAGTACCGGACTCACGGTTGCTTCGGGCGAGAGCACCTCCACAGCCGAGCTCACCGGCACCGGAGTCGTCCACATCACCGTCGCCGTCGACGGCCCAGCCGAAGGCAACGTCACGATCAACGGTGTTCCTCCCGAGGTGACCTGCGACGGTCTGGCCAGGACTTGGGGTTGTGACTTCGATGTCGCGACGGAGGGACTGTCCCTGACCGCGACCATCTCTGGCGAGAACCTCTTCTTCGACGAGTGGTCGGGCGTCTGTGTCAACCCCGACGTCGAGACGTCGTGTGCACCGGCTCTTGACGAGAACGGGACGGTGACGGTGGAGTTCGCGTCGTCTCGGATCGGCTGAACCTGCTTGTCCCCGCAGGTCAATCGGACCGGAACAACGCCGTCGCCAACGTCCGGAACACCGCCTCGGGATCCTTGTCGCCGACCGGCCCGTCCAGGTTGTGCCCGAGGAGCAGCGTCGCGAAGCCGTGCGCCAGGGACCAGGCGGCGACGCCGGCCAGGCGGGGGTCGATGCCAAGGGCCGCGGGGCGCACGGACGAGACGGCTTCGCGCAGGGCGTCCGTGGCGAGGGCGCGGGCCGTGGCGAGTTCGAGGTCGCCGTCGCGCAACAGCTCGGGCGCGAACATCACTTGGAAGTGCGCCGGATGCTCGCGCGCGAAGCGGACGTACCGCACGCCCGCGTCCTTCAGATCCGCCGCTTCCCCGATCGCGCCCGCCAGCAGCCCGAACCCCTCCGCCGCGATCGCCGTCAACAGCCCCGTGCGGTCCTTGAAGTGATGCGCCGGCGCCGCGTGCGAGACACCGGCACGCCGGGCGAGATCCCGCAGGCTCAGCGCGGCCGGGCCGTCGGCGGCGATGACGTCGAGCGCGGCGGTGAGGATGGCGCGGCGCAGATCGCCGTGGTGGTACGGGCGGCGGGTGCTCCCGGAGGCCTTGGCGCTCTCGGCGGTCTCGGCGGTCTCGTCCGTCTTCGCGGGCTTGGCTGTGCTCATGGTCAGCAGCGTACGCTGAATCTAGGCATTGACAAGTTTGGGTGGGTGAGGCAATCTAGTCAGTGTCAAGTTGTGGACGACCGGGACGCGACGAGGAGTTATGTCATGTCGGAGAGCGTGCGGGGAATCGAGACCACGAAAAGCCCCGCCATCGTTGAGCTGAGCCGCGTGCGCCAGCTCTGGCACCTGCTCGAACCCCTGCACGCCGTGCTGTATTACGCGCCGGAGGTCTTCGAGGAGGCGGCCGCGCTCGGATACGACACGGGGGAGCGCTGGCCGAGCTACTTCCCGTTGCGCGCCGCGCCGTTGGGCCCGGTCGGCAGTGAGCGGGTGGCCTCCGCCTTCTACAGCTTCAGCCCCCGCATGGTCGCCGAGCACATGGACCCGGCGTGGGGCATCGCGAGCCCGGACGCCGTGCTGAAGGCGAGGGTGCGCGGAATGGACCGGGCCTACCGCGCGATATTCGGCGACCGCGTCGACAGCCCCGAGTTGGCGGAGGCAGCCGCCCTCGCCCGCCGCGCCGCCGAGGCGGTGAACACCGCGGGCCGCCCCCTCGCCGCGGCCAACGCCGAGTTGTCCTGGCCCACGGAACCCCACCTCCAGCTGTGGCAGGCGGCGACGATCCTGCGCGAACACCGTGGCGACGGCCACCTCGCCGCCCTCCTCGTCGCCGATCTCGACCCGGTCGAGTCCCTGGTCTCCTTCGCCGCGATCGGAGCCGCCTCCGTCCAGCGCTTCGAGAGCCGGGGCTGGAGCCGGGAGGAATGGGCCGCGGCACGCGAACGCCTGGTCGTCCGGGGCGTCATAGACGACATGGGTACGGCGACGCGGGCGGGCCGCGACCTGCGCCAGGAGGTCGAACGGCGCACCGACCAACTGGCCGCCGCACCTTGGCAGTTCCTCGGCCGGACCGACACCGACCGACTCGCCGACCTGCTGGGGGAGTTCTGGGTTGCCGTACTCGGTTCCGGGCTGCTGCCCTCGGAGTCGACGTTGGGCATCGGCAAGGTCTGAGGGACTGGGAGGCTAAGGGACTGGGGGCTGATGGTCTGCGGGGCTGTGGGTCTGCGGGGCTGAGAGAGCGTGAAATCCGGGGCGGAGTAAGGGGAGTAAGGAGAGGGGGTGAGGGAAGCCGGTACTTCGGCCTGTTCCACCGCTGCGATACAGGCGAGTTGCGCGCCATACGGCCATAGGTCTCGTATGCCCGTGACGCGTCCGCCGCTACCGTGGGGACCAGGCAATATCCGCCCTCTCAGGGGCGGGGCCGGGTGAGCAAGGG
>NZ_JBLTJC010000431.1:0-8039 GCF_048158785.1 Streptomyces colwelliae
TCCTACGCCGGCGAATCCGGAGAAGGAGAACGGATCAGGCCGCGGCCCTCGCGGAGGGAGTCCGGGAGGGGGTCTACGGCTTCCTGGGCGCTGGGCAGCGCCGTCTGGAGGGCCTTGCCGATCTTCCAGGACTCCAGTTTGGCGGTGGCGGGGTAGATGGGGATCAGGGTGCCCGCCCAGGTCTCGACCGCTTCCTCGGCGTCGCCCTTCAGCAACTCGTATGCCGGGTGAGCGAGTTGCAAGCGGCGGTTGAAGACGGAGACCTTGCCGGCGAACATCGCGCGCGTGCCCGGCAGCAGTTCCTTGTGGGGTTTGTGAACTCCCGAGCCGAAGAAGACGAGTTGGAGCCGGCCGCTGCCGTCCGTGATCGTGACTTCGAGACGCTGGCCCTTGCCCCGGGGGGCCTTGCTGGACGCGAAGGTGTGCAGACGGGCGTCGGCGACCTGGGCGACCACGGTGACGTGCTCGTCCATCGGCAGCTCGGCGAGGTGCGTGAGCTGGCCCCGCTCCTCGTACCGGCGCGGGTAGTGGTGCAGGAGGTCGCCCACAGTGTGCAGGCCGAGATGCTCGGCCATCACCTTCGCGGTGGCGGGGCCGAGCACCTTTTTCAGTGGTTCTTCCAGTGCGGGCACGAGATCCATTGCACACCACGCCACTGACAATGCCGTATACGTCTTGCGAAACTCCTGGTCAGGTGGGTCGTTCGCGGCCTAGGATGGCGCGCTCCGGCCATCCCCCGCGGTCACCGCCTCACAGGGACCGCCCGACCCCCGCGCCGATCGCACCTCCCCCACCTCGGCGCTGCGACGATGGACTCCCAGACCTCACAGTCATCCCAGGCATCCCAGTCACCTCACACGTTCCAGGTCGACCTGCGCGGTCTGGTGGACCTGCTCTCCCATCACCTCTACTCCAGCCCCAAGGTCTATCTGCGCGAGCTGCTGCAGAACGCCGTGGACGCGATCACCGCCCGCCGGGCCGAGCAGCCCGACTCCCCTGCCCTGGTGCGGCTGTACGCCGACGGGGGCACCCTGCGCGTCGAGGACTCCGGCGTCGGGCTCACCGAGGCGGACGTGCACAGCCTCCTCGCGACGATCGGCCGTAGCTCCAAGCGTGCTGAAGGGCTCCAGGAGGTCCGCTCCGATTTCCTCGGGCAGTTCGGCATCGGGCTGCTGGCCTGTTTCGTGGTCGCCGAGCGGATCCGGGTCGTCAGCCGCAGCGCCCGTACGCCCGACGCGCCGCCCGTGGAGTGGACGGCGACCGACGACGGCTCGTACACCGTGCGGACCCTGCCCGACAGCGAACGCCCCGAACCGGGCACCACCGTGCACCTGGTGGCCCGCGCGGGCGCCGGCGAGTGGCTCACCAAGGAGCGGGTCCTCGCGCTGGCGCGGGACTTCGGGGCGCTGCTGCCGTACGACGTGCGCGTGGACGGCGAGGCGATCACCGACCTGCCCGCGCCCTGGGACCGGTCGTACCCGAGTCCCAGCACCCGGAGGGTGGCGCTGGCCCGGCACTGTCACGAGCTGTTCGGGTTCACGCCGTTGGACTCGATCGACCTGTCGGTGCCGCTCGCGGGGATCCGGGGGGTGGCCTACGTCCTTCCCGGCGCCGTGAGTCCGGCGCAGCGGGCGAGTCACCGGGTGCATCTCAAGGGCATGCTGCTGACCGAACGGGCCGAACAGCTGCTGCCCGACTGGGCGTTCTTCGTGCGCTGTGTGCTGGACACGGACAGTCTGCGGCCCACGGCCTCGCGCGAGTCGCTGTACGAGGACGAGACGCTGGCCGCCGTACGGGAGGCGCTCGGGGAGCGGATCCGGGCCTGGCTGACCGGGCTCGCGGCGGGTGATCCGGAGCGTCTTGCCGCGTTCCTGTCGGTGCACCACCTGGGGGTGAAGTCCCTGGCGCGGCACGACAAGGAGATGCTGCGCACGATGCTGCCGTGGCTCCCGTTCGAGACGACCGACGGACGGGTGTCCCTGGAGGAGTTCGCGCAGCGCCACCCGGTGGTGCACTTCACGCGGACCGTCGAGGAGTACCGGCAGGTCGCCCCGATCGCGTCCGCGCAGGGCATCGGGGTGATCAACGGCGGTTACACCTACGACGGCGAGCTGGTCGAGGCGCTGCCGTCGGTGCGCCCGGGGACGGTGGTCGCCGAGCTGGACTCGGACACCGTGACCGCGCATCTGGACTCGGTCGATCCGGCCGAGGAGCTGGCGCTGGCGGACTTCCTGGCCGCCGCGCGGGCCAAGCTGGACCCCCTGGGCTGCGATGTCGTGCTGCGGGCCTTCCATCCGCTGGCGGTGCCCGCGCTGCACCTGGACGACCGCTCGGCCCGGCACGAGCAGGCCCGCGCGGAGGCCGAGGAGCAGGCCGACGACCTGTGGGCGGGCATCCTGGGTTCGCTGCGGGGCAGCGCTCCACGCGCGCGTCTCGTCCTCAACCACCTCAACCCGCTGATCCGGCGGATCAGTTCGCTGAGGGACCGGGACCTGATCGGGACGGCCACGGAGTCGCTCTACGGGCAGGCACTCCTGATGGCGCAGCGACCCCTGCGCCCCGCCGATTCGGCACTGCTGAACCGGGCGTTCATCGGCCTCCTGGAGTGGGCCACACACGGGGAGGGCGACCACTGATGGCAGGGATCACGGACTTCGACGCGTTGCGCCGGGCGATGGCGGAGAACTCCGAGGAGCCGGAGGGACCGGCCCGCAACGCGCGCGCGGAGCAACTGCTCGCCGAGGCCGAGAAGTTGGACATCCCGCTCGCGGTGATCGAGGCGCTCGGGCATCAGCTGAAGGTCTACAACTACAGCTCCGAGAAGGACAAGATGTTCGTCCCCTTCGCGCGCCTGCTGCGCATGTGGGACGAGCGGCCCGAGGACTTCGACGAGTACGAGGTCCACTCCCTGCACTGGGTCTTCAAGTGGATGTCGTCCGGCATGCTCGGCCAGCCGCACGTCCCGCTCGCGTCGATCGAGAAGTGGCTCGGCGAGATGGAGCACCGCTACCGGCTGGCCGGACATTCCGAACGGGCCGTCCGCAGCGCGGAGTTCAGCGTCGCCTCGCACGTCGGGGACCTGGCGCGGGCCGAGCGGGCGTACGCCGCGTGGCTGGCCGCCGACCGGGACACCATGGCCGACTGCCACGCGTGCGAGCTGCACAGCCAGGGCGAGTGGCAGGTGCAGCGGGAGCAGGACGCCGAGGCCCTCGCTCTGTGGGAGCCGGTCCTGGAGGGCGAGTTCACCTGCGCCCACGAGCCGCACACCGTCCTCGCGTCCTCCCTGGCCCCACTGCTGCGCCTGGGGCGGGCCGACGAGGCGCGCGCCCATCACCTGCGCGGTTTCCGTCTCGTACGGCCCATGGAGAGCATGCGGGGCGCCTACGCGGACCATGTGGAGTTCTGCGCGCTGAGCGGCAACGAGGCGCGCGGTCTGGAGCTGCTCGCGGAGCGTCCGGCGTATTTCACGGACTCCGGGAACCCGCGCAGCGGGCTGGACTTCCTGTCCGTGGTGACCCTGCTGATGGACCGCCTGACCGAGCTGGGACTCGGCGACCAGCGGGTACCGGGGCCGGCCGGCCGTACCTGGACGGCACGTGAACTCGCCGCCCACGCACGCGTGGAGACCCTTTCCCTGGCCGCCCGCTTCGACGAGCGCAACGGCACGACCCACATCGGCGACCGGGCACGCGCGCGCATGGACCAGCGGCCGCTGGTGGAACGGCTCCCCCTGGGGGTGCGTTCGGCGGGCCGGCCGGCAGCGGCACCGGTGACGACCCCGGTCTCGGAACCGGCCCCGGAGAAGGACCTCTCCGAACTCCTCACGGAGGCGCGGCGCCTGTCGGACACCCTCCAACCGCACGCCGTGGAGGCCTGGTTGGCGGTCTCCCGGGCCGCCGAGGGCGTCGAGCTGTCCGCCCGCGACCGCGCCGAGATCGCCGACCACCAGGCGATGGACCGGGGCCCCGAGGGCATCGCCCTCTTCGAGCGCGCGGCCCAGCTGTTCGCCGAGTCGGGCGACCCCGGGGAGGCGTGGGCGGCACGCGCGCGTGGAGCGTACGTACGCGCTCTCACGGGCGAGATCGACGAGGCCCTCGCGGCGATCACCGAGCCGTACGACGGAGTGCTCGCCCTGTACGCCGAGGACGGCACGGGCGTACGGCAGACGGCGGCCGTGCTGATGAGCCGCGCGCGCATCCTGATGCGGAGGGTGCACGGGGAATCCCCCGACCACACCCCCGACAGCGAGGACCTGACCGCCGCCGAAGCCGCCGTACGGGAAGTGCTGGCCCTCGTCGAGGGGCAGCCCCTTCCGGGTGACGTGGCCGATGTCCGGCTGGCCGCGCGGGGTGCCGAGGGGCAGGCGATGCTGGCCGAACTCGCGGTGCGGGGCGGAGACTTGGAGACGGCCGTCGGGCTGTTCGCGAAGGCGTCGACGGCGTTCGTGGTCGCAGGGCTGCCGTGGTTCGCGGTGGAGTACGAGGCCCGGCTGGCCGGGCTCGCCCATCACCTCGGCGACGTCACGGAGGCGGAGCGCGCGCTGCGGGCGGCCCTGGAGCACGGCGGGCCGTACCTGGAGGCGCCAGGACGGGCTCAGCTGCACCTCCAGCTCGCCGAGGTGCTCGGCGGCCGGGGACGGTCGGAGGAGGCCGCTGAGCACGCCCTGGAGGCCGCGCACTGGTCCGACGAGGCCGGTGAGGGTCCGACGCTGGGCGCCTGGGCGCGGCACCAGCTCGGCGGCTTCCTGCTGCGCCAGGGCCGCTGGGCCGAGGCCGCCGAGGTGCTGGAGTCGGCGCTGCCTGACCTGAACGCCGAGACGCACGGCGACGGCGCGATCGTCCAGACGCAGTGGTGGCTCGGTGACTGTCTGAGCGAGCTGGGCGAGCACCGGGCGGCTGCCGAACGGCGGTTGCAGGCGGCCGAGATCGCCCGGACCTGGCCCGAGCAGAACGACCACGCGACCCTCGCCCACCTCGCCGCCGAATCGCTGGGCCACGCGGAACTGCCCGCCGAGGCGGACCAGGCGTACGAGCGCGCGGGCGACCTGTGGCGGTCCCTGGGGAACGTGCACGGGCTCGTCCGCTCGCTGCGCGCCCGCGCGTGGCTTGCGTTGCGCTCGGACCGGGGGCTGGACCGCGCGCGGGAGTTGATGGCGGGCGCGATCGAGGAGTGCGAGGCCGCGCTGCTCGTGACGGACGACCAGGAGGCACGGCAGCGGCTCACCGGCGAACTCGGCCACACGCACCGGCAGTTCGGCGAGCTGCTGGCCCGGTCCGTCGCCGAGGAGGCCGAGGACACCGCGATCCAGGCCGCGTTCGAGGACGCCCTGACGCAGACCGCGGAGTCGGTCACCGTGTTCGCCGCCCTCGGGGAGGGCGCGGTGCACACCCGTACCGGCGCCGAACTCGCCGCGGGCTGGCTGGAGGCCGACCTCAGCCGCCCGGCCGACGCGGCGGCACGCGCGCGTGGCGTGCTGAAGGCCTACGAGGGTGCCGACGACGGCGACGAGACGGTACGGGCCCGTCGCGCCGAGGCCGAGCAGCTCCTCCAGTTGATGGAGGAACAGACGGAGAAGTAGGGGGAGTTGGGGTGGGGCTGGGACCTACTCCACGCCGATGAGCAACAGGGCACCCTGTCGGCCGCCCCGGTACACCACCGTGTCGACGGCGAGGTACGACTCCCGGACGTGGATCTCCAGGATGTCGGCGACGCTCACGGGCGCCTCGTCTCCGAGGACGAGCGTGACGAGTTCACCGCCGGCCGCGAGCATGCGGTCGAGGACCGCCCGGGCGGTGGCCGTGACATCGGCGCCGATCACCGCCACGTCGCCGTCGACGAGCCCCAGGACGTCCCCGGCCTGGCAGATGCCGGCCATGGTCCAGGACTGGCGTTCGGCGACGGCGACCTCGGCGTAGCGGGTCGCGCCCGCCGCCGAGGTCATGGAGACGACGTCCTCGTCGAAGCGCCGCTCCGGTTCGTGCACGGCGAGCGCGGCGATCCCCTGGACCGCGGAGCGCGTCGGGATCAGCGCGACCCGGATGCCCTCGGCGCGGGCCTGCTCGGCCGCTGCCGCCGCCGTATGACGCAGCTCCGCGTCATTGGGCAGCAACACGACCTCACGCGCGTGTGCCCGCCGTACGGCCGCGACCAACTCCCCGCTGGCAGGCGGCTCCCCGGGGCGCGCGAGCACGGTGGTCGCACCGGCCTCTCCGTAGAGCCCCGCCAGCCCCTCCCCCGGCACGACGGCGACGACGGCCCGCTGCGCGCGCTCCCTGGGCGGCCGTTCGGCGCCGGTGGTATGCACGTCACCGAGCCCGAAGTGGGTGATCCGGATCCGGTACGGCCGTCCGGCCTCGACGCCCGCTTCCACGGCGGCGCCCGCGTCGTCGACGTGCACGTGGACGTTCCACAGGCCGTCGCCGCCGACCACGACGAGCGAGTCGCCGAGGGCGTCGAGCCGCTCCCGCAGCCGCGTCACGGCCGAGTCGTCGGCCTCCAGGAGGTAGATCACCTCGAAGGCGGGGCCGCCCTCGCAGGGGGTGCCTTCGGGAGCACCAGAAGCGTCGGAGGCATCGGAAGCGTGGGAAGCGAAAACGTCCTCCACGCGTGTGTGCGTCTCGTCGGCGGCCACGCGTGCGTGCGCCTCCAGAGCCGTGAAGACCGGCACCTCCCCCGTGAACGTCTCCACCAGCGCGGCCAGCGCCGCGCACGCTCCCTCGTAGGCGGTCCGTGCGACGGTCCCGCAGTCGCCCCCGGTGTCGTCGGCCGCGTCCGCCGCCGCCGAGGCGACCGAGAGGACGGTGCCCTCGACGGGGTGGGCCACCGCGTGCCGGGCGGAGTCGGCCGCTCGGCGCAGGGCGAGCCGTAGGCCCTCCCCGTCTGTGTGAGCCGTCTCACCGTCGGCGGCGAGGACCTGGGCCATGCCCCGGAGCAGCTGCGCGAGGATCGTCCCGGAGTTGCCGCGCGCCCCGATGAGCGCCCCGTGGGCCATCGCGCGGGCGGCGTCGGCCAGCGGCGGCTTCTGCTCGGCCAGGGTGCCGTGTCCGTCGAACACCGCCTCGACCGCGGCGGCGGCGGACTCCATGGTCAGGTACAGGTTGGTGCCGGTGTCCCCGTCGGCCACGGGGTACACGTTGATCGCGTCGATCTCCTCGCGCGCACGCCCCAGCGCCCGCAGCGCGAGACCGCACCAGGTGCGCACCGCGAGAGCATCGAAGAATGTCTGCGGCACCTGCGGCACCTGCGCCTCCTTGAGCTGCTGGACTGGCACGCAGCGTAGACCTTGGGGTGGCCCGGACCCGAGGAGGGCCGGAGCTGGCCGCCGACCAGCCATGGTAGTTTCGTTGTACTGGCGCGGTCGTTGTATGCTGCTCCGGTTGCCCGATCCCGATCGGGCCATCCCTCCTGGCAGCGCCACTCAGATCTTATGATCTCGATCCCGGCATGCCGGGATCATCCATAAGTGCATCTGTGCATCTGAAGTCTTTGGAGTGACCCGTGGCTGCCAACTGCGACGTCTGCGGCAAGGGGCCGAGCTTCGGCAACAACATCTCGCACTCGCACCGCCGTACGTCCCGTCGCTGGAACCCGAACATCCAGCGCGTCCGTACCGTGGTCAGTGGGACGCCGAAGCGCGTGAACGCTTGCACCTCGTGCATCAAGGCCGGCAAGGTCACGCGCTGACGCACTGCTGAGCGCGCGGCCACTGCTGGTTCGCTGCATCGAGCCGGTCCACCTCGTGTGGGCCGGCTTTTTGCCGTGCCCTCTCAGAAGAAGCGCACGTCAGGAAACGCCCTTCAGGAAAGCTCACGCCGTAGCGCCCACCCGTGATCCACCGGCCCGATCCGCGACCCGCTCCTCGTCCGCCCAGCGGCGGGTCGCCCCGGCCGGCGCCCAGATCCACACCGCGGGACTTCCGAGCTGTTGCTGCTCGGTCCGCTGCGGCTCGCACGCCTGGCGATGCCGGGGCGAAACGGTTCGCGAGCCGGCGTACGAGATTCAGCTCGGTGCCGATGGCCCACTTGGAACCGGCCGGACCG
>NZ_JBLTJC010000432.1:0-8032 GCF_048158785.1 Streptomyces colwelliae
CACACCACCTGGGAACCGCTCCCCGCCGCCCGCTGGGAGGACGCCTTCCTCAGCGGCAACGGCCATCACGGCGTCCTCGTGTCCGGTGATCCGAACGATGATCGCGTCATCGTCACCCACCACACCCTCGTCCGCCCGAACGGCGCCGAACACGCCCGGCCCCCACACCTCGCCGCCGAACTCCCCGCGCTCCAGGCCAGGTTGCTCGCCGGTGACCTCACCGCCGCCGAGGAGTTCACGGACGACCGCCCGCTCCAGTGGGTGCAGCCCTTCCACCCGGCCTTCCAGCTGCGGCTGCGCAGGCCGTCCGGCGCGGCAGGGCGCGACTACCGCCGCTCCGTCGACTTCACGACCGGCGAGGTCACCGCCCGCTGTGACGACTGGCGCAGCCGCGTCTTCGTCTCCCGCGCCGACGACGTGATCGTCCAGCACATCACAGCTCCCGACCTCACCCTCGACCTCGCTCAGGACCATCAACTCCCGTGCGCGCCAACAGGGTTGGGCGTCGGCCACGGCACGCTCCTCACCCCCGACGGCGCCGTCCTCACTCTCCGCGTCCGCTACCCCGACAGCGACCGCGCGTACACCGGAGTCACCCTGGCCGTGGTCACCGGCGGCACAACACGGCTCACGTCAGCGGGAGTCCGGATCGCCGGGGCCACCGACGTCCTCCTCCTCACCCGGGTCCGGCGGCACACCGGCGAGCTGGACGTCGTAGAAGAGACCCGCGCGCTGAGGGAGTCGCTCGACGACCGGCAGCAGCCCTACGACGCCCTTCTCGACCGCCATCTCGCCCTCCACCGCACGGCCTACGCCCGCGTCACCCTCGACCTCCACGCCGACGACGCCGAACGCGCCCTCCCCGGCTGCGAGTTGCTGAAGCGCACCCACAGTCCCGCCCTCCTCGAACGGCTCTTCGCCGCGGGTCGCTATCACCTCCTCTCCGCCAGCGGGCTGCTCCCGCCCCGGCTCACCGGACTGTGGACCGGCGACTGGAACACGGCCTGGTCGGGGGCGTTCACCAACGACGCGAACCTCAACCTCCAGACCGCGTCCGCCGCGAGCGCCGCCCTCCCCGAAGTCACCGACGCCCTCGCCTCCCTGATCCACCGTCAACTCGGTGACTGGCGGGAGAACGCCCGTGCCGTCTTCGGCGCCAGGGGCGTCGTCGCGCCCGCGCACACCGACGGCGAGTCCGGGCTGTCGTACCACTTCAGCCGCGAGTACCCGCTGCACCTGTGGACCGCGGGGGCGGACTGGCTGCTCAAGCCGCTCGTCGACCACGACGAGACGCGCGGCGCACGCGATCCGCGTACCGGAGCCGTACTCGCCGAAGTCGCCCTGTTCTACGAGGACTTCCTCGCGAACGGACGTACCGACGCCGACGGCCGACTCGTCCTCGTCCCCTCCTACTCACCCGAGAACCGTCCCGCGAACGCCAGTTGGGGCGCGATCAACGCGGCGATGGATCTCTCCGCCGCCCGGCACGCACTCCACACCGCCGCCGTCTATCATCCGGGCACTCCCGACGCGGCCCGCTGGCTCGCCCTCGCCGACCGGCTGCCGCCGCACCGGGTCAACTCCGAAGGCGCGCTTGCCGAATGGGCCTGGCCGGGCCTCGACGACACCTACGACCACCGCCACCTCAGTCACCTCTACGGTGTCTGGCCCCTGGACGAGATCAACCCCTACGACACCCCGCAGCTCGCCGCCGCCGCGCACCGCGCCCTCCAACTCCGGGGCGCCGAGAACGACTCCGCGCACGGGCACCTCCACCACGCGCTCGTCGCCGCCCGCCTCCGGGACGGTGAACGGGTCGCGCACGCCCTCGGGCAGGTCCTCGACGGTGACTTCTTCCACGCCTCGCTGATGAGCGCGCACTACCCGAACCGCGACGTCTACAACGCGGACGCCGCGCACACCCTGCCCGGCGTGGTCGTCGAGGCGCTCGTGCAGTCGACCCCGGACCGGCTGGTCCTGCTGCCCGCGCTGCCCGCGGCGTATCCGCACGGTCAACTCACCGGCGTACGCACGAGGTTCGGGGCGGAGGTCGATCTGAGCTGGACGCCCCACTCCGCCACAGCGCTGATCCGGCCGTCCCGTACTCACCGCGTCGAACTCCGGACTTCCTCCGGCACGGAGCCGCTCGACCTCGTCGCCGGAGAAGACCGCGTCCTCACCCTGGGGGCGCGGTAGCCACTCGCAGTTCCCCCCACCCATGGAAGGGACACCATGGCAACACGCAAGCTGGGCCGCGTACTTACGGCCGTTCTCGCCCCCGCACTCGCGCTCGGCGCCACCGTCGCACTCGCCTCGGCGCCCGCCTCCGCCGCCGTCTGGAGCTCCTGCGACCAGTGGGGCACCACGACCCTGAACGGGTACACGCTCTACAACAACATCTGGGGCTCCGGCGCCGGCAGCCAGTGCATCTGGGCCAACTCCGGTACCAACTGGGGCCTCAACGCCAACCACCCCAACACCGGCGGCATCAAGTCCTACCCCAACGCCAAGAAGGTGATCAACAAGTCGATCACCTCGCTGGGTTCGCTCACCAGCAGCTACAACGTCACGGTGCCGTCGTCCGGCGCGTACAACACGTCGTACGACATCTGGGACACCAACTACGACTACGAGATCATGCTCTGGATGAACAAGACCGGAGCCGTCGGCCCGCTCGGCACCTCGCAGGGCACCCTCACCCTGGGCGGTCACACCTGGACCGTCTACAAGGGCAACAACGGTGCCAACGACGTGTTCTCGTTCGTGCGCACCTCGAACTCCAGCTCCGGCACGGTCAACGTCCTGCCGATCCTGAAGTGGATCAAGGACACCAAGGGCTGGTTCGGCAACGTGACCATCGGGGACCTCCAGTTCGGCTTCGAGATCACGTCCTCGTCCGGCGGCCTGAACTTCACCACCAACAGCGAGAGCGTCACCAGTAGTTGATCCACCCGGGCACCCCGGTGCTCCGCTCAGCCGCCCGGTCCTCGTACTCCGCGAGGGCCGGGCGGCGCCACGACGAGCGCGGCGACCCAGCAGCCGAGCGAGGCCGACACGAGGCCGAACAGCGCCGGGTTGACGTAGCCGGGAACCGTGTCGGTGACGTAGCTGCCCCCGCCCGTCGTCTCGCAGACGAACCGGAGCGGGGCGAAGTCCACGGAATAGTCCACGACTTGGGCGGCTCTCGGGTCCTCCGGTCCGTCTTCCTGCCCGTTGGTCGTACGGCAGGGCAGTATCGGCGAGGAGTCGGCGCCGCCGTCCTCGGCCTGGACGAGCGCGCCCAGGACGTGCAGCAGACCCCAGAGATACAGGGCGAACGCGGCGAGGCCCGCAACGGTGGCGAGCTTGCGTAACACCATCGGAGGAGTCCAGCAGAACAAGATCGATACGGCTGTGACGGAGCCCACAGTTCCGCACAACGGAAGCGTCACGGCCCGGGCAGCCGTCCACACCGGCCGCCCGAACCGTGCGGCCGCTACTCCGCCACCGGCAGCGTCGCCCCGTCCCGCAGGAACAGCGGAATCCGGTCCAGCGGGGCGTCGACCGTGACCGCCGTACCGCCCTCGTACGTCTCGCCCGTCCACGCGTCCGTCCACCACGCGCCCGCCGGGAGATACGCCGTACGGACCGTGGCGCCCGCCGTCAGCACCGGGGCGACCAGCAGGTCAGGGCCGAAGAGGTACGCGTCGTCGACCGACCAGGACGCCTGGTCCCGGGGGAACTCCAGGAACAGCGGCCGCATCACCGGCAGCCCCTCCTCGTGCGCGGCGCGCATCACGTCCAGGACGTACGGCTTCAGGCGCTCGCGAAGCCGCAGGTACTTCTCCAGGATCGGCAGGGCCCGATCGCCGTACGACCAGACCTCGTTGGGGCCGCCGGTCATGTCGGGGCCCAGCGGCATGCCCGGGTCGCGGAAGCCGTGCAGGCGCATCAGCGGGGACAGCGCGCCGAACTGGAACCAGCGGACCATGACCTCCTGGTACGCCGGGTCGTCCGGGTCGCCGCCGTGGAAGCCGCCGATGTCCGTGTTCCACCAAGGGATGCCGGACAGCGCGGTGTTGAGGCCCGCGGCGATCTGTCGGCGCAGGGTCGGGAAGTCGGTGCCGATGTCACCCGACCAGAGGGCGGCGCCATGTCGCTGACTGCCCGCCCACGCCGAGCGGTTGAGGGTGATGACCTCGTCGTCATCGAAGCCTTCGGCGCGCAACCCCTCTGCGAACGCACGGGAGTTCTCCGCCGGGTAGATGTTGCCGACCTCCAGGCCCGGGCCCGCCCAGTAGCGCAGGTTCTCCGGGAAGCCCGGCTTCAGCTCTGGCTCGCAGGCGTCCAGCCAGAAGGCCGTGATGCCGTACGGCACAAGGTAGTTGTCGCGGATCTTCGACCACAGGAACTCGCGGGCCTCGGGGTTCGTGGCGTCGTAGAAGGCCACCTGGACCGTCGACGCGACCCCCTTGTCCGGCCAGTCGGCGTGGGCCATCGGGCCGTACTGGGTGCCGATGAGGAAGCCGCGCTGTTCCAGTACCCCGTGGTTCTCGCTGAGCGGGGACACCGACGGCCAGACGCTCACCACCAACTTCACGCCCAGCTCGTCCAGTTCGCGGACCATGGCCGCCGGGTCGGGCCACTCGGCCGGGTCGAACTTCCAGTCGCCCAGGTGCGTCCAGTGGAAGAAGTCGCAGACGATCGCGGAGAGGGGCAGTTCCCGGCGCTTGTACTCCCTTGCCACGGCGAGGAGTTCGGCCTGGGTGCGGTAGCGCAGCTTGCACTGCCAGAAGCCCGCCGCCCACTTGGGCAGCATCGGGGTGCGGCCCGTCACCGCGCTGTAGCGGCGCTGGCCGTCGGCCGGGTCGCCCGCGGTGATCCAGTAGTCGATCTGCCGGGCCGAATCGGCCACCCAGCGCGTGCCGTTGCCGGCCAGCTCCACGCGGCCGATCGCCGGGTTGTTCCACAGCAGGGTGTAGCCGCGGCTGGAGACCAGCACAGGGATGCCGACCTCGGCGTTGCGCTGGACCAGGTCGAGGACCAGGCCCTTCTGGTCCAACTTCCCGTGCTGGTGCTGGCCGAGGCCGTACAGCTTCTCGTCCTCGTACGCGGCGAAGCGCTGCTCCAGGCGGTGGTGGCCGTTGCCGACCGCCGTGTAGAGGCGCGAGCCGGGCCACCAGAAGTGGGCACGGGCCTCGGCGAGGAGTTCGCCGGAGTCGTCGGTGCGCAGGAAGCGGATCAGGCCCTCGGCGTCGACCTCGACAGTCAACTCACCGACGATCAGGGTCCCTTGACCATCCTCGATCTTGATGGTGGCCTCGGTGACCGGCGCCTCGTCCAGGAGCGCGCCGGGCAGCCCGTCGAGCAGCGGGCCGCCGAGCCTGGCCCTGACCCGCACCGCGTCAGGGCCCCACGGTTCTATCCGCAGGGTCTCCTGACGGCCGCTCCACTCCAGCGCGCCGTCCCGCTCACGGAAAGTGCCGACGGTGGGCGACGACTGCGCGAGGCTGACCGCACCCGCGCCCTGACTGATCTGGTTCTCGGCAGGCTGATTCACGTGAGGGCTCCTGTGAGGAGTGCAGACATGGCGGTGCCCTGGCGGCAGCACAGGGGTGGAGCTCTGAGGTCGAAAAGGGTCAGGAAACGGCGGGCGCCGGTCCCGTACTCGCCCGCATCGTCAACTCCGGCGCGATCAGCACGACTTCGTCGCTGCCGCGGCCGTCCAGCTTGGCCACCAGGTGCTCCACGGCGTAACGGCCCATCTCCTGCGCGGGGATGGCGACGGACGTCAGCCGCACCGAGGCCTGGGTGGCGACCTGGTCGGGGCAGACCGCGACCACCGACACGTCCTCCGGCACGGCCCGGCCCTGCTGGCGCAGCAGCGCGAGCAGCGGCTCGACCGCCGACTCGTTCTGCACGACGAAGCCCGTGGTGCCGGGACGCTCGTCGAAGATCCGGGCCAGTGTCATCGTCATCGCGTCGTACCCGCCCTCGCACGGCCGGTGCAGCACGCGCAGGCCCAACTCCCGCGCGCGGGACCGGAGTCCGTCGAGGGTGCGCTCCGCGAAACCGGTGTGCCGCTCGTAGACGGCGGGCGCCTCGCCGATGACAGCGATGTCGTGGTGACCGAGTTTGGCGAGGTGCTCGACGCACAGCGCGCCGGTCGCCCCGAAGTCGAGGTCGACGCAGGTCAGTCCGGTGGTGTCGGCGGGGAGGCCGATGAGCACGGACGGCTGGTCGGTGCCGCGCAGCAACGGCAGCCGCTCGTCGTCGAGTTCGACGTCCATCAGGATCATCGCGTCGGCGAGCCCGCTGCCGGTGACCCGGCGCACCGCGTCGGGACCCTCCTCGCCGGTGAGCAGCAGCACGTCGTAGCCGTGCAGGCGGGCGGTGGTCGCCACGGCGATGGCGATCTCCATCATCACCGGCACGTACATGTCGGTGCGCAGCGGCACCATCAGCGCGATGATGTTCGACCGGCTGCTGGCCAGGGCGCGGGCGCCCGCGTTCGGGTGGTAGCCCAGCTCGCGGATGCTCTGCTCGACCCGCTGCCGGGTGGCTCCGGAGATGGACCGCTTGCCGCTGAGGACATAGCTCACCGTGCTCGCCGAGACTCCGGCGTGCTGGGCGACCTCGGCGAGGGTGACCATCCAGCTCTCCAAGCTTTGTGAAGCGCTTCGACAGTGCGCGTTGCTGACAAGGGCGGGTGAGGGTGGTTCGACATTAGCTTCAGGCGGTGTGGGTGTCCATAGGTTGTCGAAGCGCTTCGACACTTTCTCGAAACGCCGGGCTCGACTGTTCGGGAAACCCCGGCCCGGCAGGATTCTCCGCGCCGGGGAGGCAACCTCCGGGCGGGTCGGCGGCCACTGAGAGGTCGTAGACGAACCGTCCCCCGGAAGGACCCCCGATGCAACACCGCAGACCACGCCTGTCCAAGAAGCGGAAGACGCTGGTCGCCACCGCGGTGGCTCTCGCGGCGCTCGCCGGTGTCACCGTCGCCCAGGCGGGTGAGTCGAGCAAGAAGTGCACGGCCGACGACACGGTCACCCTCGGCAAGTACTACGTGAACAACAACCAGTGGGGACGCGACAAGGCCACCGGCAGCCAGTGCGTGTGGGACAACTCCCAGGCGGGGTCGACGATTTCGTGGGGCACGTCCTTCAGTTGGGCCAACAACAGCAAGGGCACCGACGCGGACGTGAAGACGTTCGCCAGCACGGTCCTCGGCTGGCACTGGGGCTGGAAGGTCGACAAGGCGACCACCGGGCTGCCGATCCGCGTCGGCGACCGTAAGCCGGTAAAGACGACCTGGGACTTC
The DNA here is from genome assembly GCF_048158785.1 of Streptomyces colwelliae. NCBI lineage: Bacteria > Bacillati > Actinomycetota > Actinomycetes > Kitasatosporales > Streptomycetaceae > Streptomyces > Streptomyces colwelliae. The sequence goes on from NZ_JBLTJC010000432.1 coordinate 7,301, forward strand.
ACGCTCAGCTCCAACCCCGGCACGCTCGACGTGGCGTACGACCTGTGGCTGCACTCCAAGAACACCGCCGACTGGGCGGACCAGCCCACCGACGAGATCATGATCTGGCTCAACCGGCAGGGCGGCGCGGGCCCGCTCGGCACCAAGTACGGCAGCGTCAGCCTCGACGGCGCCATGTGGGACATCTACCAGGGGAACATCGGCTGGAACGTGTACTCCTTCGTCCGCACCGCCAACACCACCAAGGCGACCCTGAACATCGACGACTTCACCCAGGCACTCGTCCGGCGCAAGCTGCTGAGCAACGACAAATACGTCTCCGGCATCGAGTCCGGCACCGAGATCTTCAAGGGCTCGGGGCGGCTTGACACAAAGGCGTACTCCGTCGACATCGGCTGAACGGACGCGCGAAGGGTGGCTGCTTCGCGGTGGATCGGGTACATACGATCGGGTAGCACCCGTCGGTAACCGCCATGGTCCGAGGGCCCGATTCGCGGCGAGGTGAGCCTCATGTCCGCTCCATCCAGCAAACCCGCCGGATCCCGTTCCAACTCCAACTCCAACTCCACGCGGAGTCGTCGTCGGGCGGAGCTGTTCCAGGCCAGATAGCTGGTGAGCATCTTGAGGATGTAGCCCACGAGCAGGAAGATCGCCGCGGCCGTGCCGGCGACGGTCGGCGCCGTCGAGCTTCGTCTGGACCTTGATGGGTGCGGGCGATGCTCGGCCCTGGTG
>NZ_JBLTJC010000433.1:0-7996 GCF_048158785.1 Streptomyces colwelliae
TCGCCAAGCCGGACGTCACGGACCGGCTCGCCGCCGTCCGTCCGCGGCTGCTGGTGGTGGACGAGGCACACTGCGTGTCGTCCTGGGGGCACGACTTCCGGCCGGACTATCTACGGCTGCGCCACGCCGGTTCCTCGTGGACGGGGAGCAGATCGTCGTCGGCGGTCCCGCCCCTGCGGCGGTGCCCGGTGCGGGCGGCGGTGCGAACACCACAGGGGTGGCGGGAGCCGCTCCGACGGCTCCGGTCTCCCTCAACACGGCCACCGCGGACCAGCTCAACACCCTGCCCGGCGTGGGACCTGTGCTGGCCCAGCACATCATCGACTACCGCACCCAGCACGGCGGTTTCCGCTCGGTGGACGAGCTGCGCCAGGTCAACGGCATCGGTGACCGCCGCTTCTCCGATCTGCGGGACCTGGTGCAGCCATGACTCACGTCCATGACGATCCGCCCGAGCCCGCGACTCCTCGCCGCATGGCACAGGACGACATCTCCTCACCGGCCCGCCGAACCGTGCACGCCGACTCCAGAAGCCGGCGGGGTGCCGCACACCCCCGACAGGAAGGACCGACGGACCTACGACTCGTACCGCCCGCACTCGCGGCCTGGGCGACGGCGGCACTGGCACTGGACGCGTCACCGGCCTGGGTCACAGGAGTCGCCGTCACCGCGCTGACGGTGGCACTCGTGTTGCTGTTGGTGACGCGGCGGAGGGACAGGGCAGGCGGCAGCCACGCCCCATCACAGCTGGACGCCAACCTTTTACCGGAAGGTGTTCACCCCGCACCGGCATGGCGTCAGGCCACCTGGCGGCAGGCCGCATGGCCCCGGGTCTCGATCGCCGCTCTCCTCCTCTCCATCGCCGCTGCTGCCGCTTCCGCCGGGCTGCACGGGGCGGATCTGCGGCGTGGGCCGGTGCCCGAGCTGGCGCGGGAGTACGCGACCGTGACCGCGGAGGTGGAGGTCGGTTCCGATCCACGGTTGACCCGGCCCCGGGTCAGCGGTGATCACGCGGCCCCGGTCTCCGTGCTGATCGACGCCGAGGTGCGGCGGGTCGAGGAGATGGACGGGACGGTCGTGGAGACGCGGGCGCCGGTGCTGTTGATCGTCGACCCGGGCTCGTCCACCAAGGGAGGGGGAGGGCGCGAAGCAGAGGGAAAGGCGGGCGGGACACGGGGTTCCGGTGGTGGGCCGGAGCGTTCGCCCTGGCTCGGGCTGCTTCCGTCGACGCGGGTGAAGGTGACCGCGCGGTTGGCGCCCTCGCTGACGAGCGGGGACCGGGTCGCGGCCGTGCTGCGGGTGCGGAACCAGCCGGTGCCGGAGGTGGTGGGGGAGCCGTCCGGAGCACAGCGGTTCGCGGGGCGATTGCGGGCCGGGCTGCGTGAGGCCACCGACGGGTTGCCGGCGGACGCGCGGGCGTTGCTGCCGGGGCTGGTCGTCGGGGACACCGCGCGGATCACACCCGAGTTGGACGAGGCGTTCAAGGAGACGGACCTCGCACACACCCTCGCCGTCTCCGGAAGCAACCTCACCATCCTGCTCGCCCTCCTCATCGGACCACCCGGCCTCGCCCAGCACATCGAACGCCGGGGTCTGGCACCGCGGTTGGGCATCTCCCTCCGGGCGACCGCACTGCTGGGCGGGGTGCTCACGCTCGGGTTCGTCGTCGTGTGCCGCCCCGACCCGAGCGTGCTGCGGGCCGCGGCCTGCGGTGCCGTCGCGCTGCTCGCCCTGGCGACCGGGCGCCGCAGATCACTGATCCCGGCCCTGGCGACGGCCGTACTGCTGCTGGTGCTCTACGACCCGTGGCTGGCCCGCAGTTACGGCTTTCTGCTCTCCGTTCTGGCCACCGGTGCCCTGCTCACGCTCGCGCCGCACTGGTGCGAGACGCTGCGTCGGCACCGGGTTCCGCCGCGGCTGGCCGAGGCGCTGGCCGCCGCCGCTGCCGCGCAGGCGTTGTGCGCGCCGGTCGTGGCCGTGCTGTCGGCGCGGGTCAGTCTGGTGGCGGTGCCGTGCAATCTGCTCGCGGAGATCGCCGTCGCGCCGGCCACGGTGCTGGGCTTCGCGGCGCTGGCGGCGGCACCCGTGGCGATGCCGGTGGCCAAGGTCCTTGCCTGGGGCGCGAGTTGGCCCGCCGGGTGGATCGCGGACGTCGCCCGCACCGGGGCTGCGCTGCCCGGTGGGGGAGTGGACTGGCCGGGCAGTTGGACCGGGGCGCTGTTGCTCGCGCTCGCTGTCGCGGTCCTCGTGCTGGTCGGGCGGCGGTTGTTGAGGCACCCCTGGCTGTGCGGTGTCTGCGGGTTGTTGCTGCTGCTGATCGTGGTGGCGCCGGCGCCGTTGACCCGGGTGATCACGGGGTGGCCGCCGCCGGGCTGGAGATTCGCGATGTGTGATGTCGGTCAGGGTGACGCGACGGTGCTCGCCGCGGGCAAGGGCACCGGCGTGGTCGTTGACGCCGGACCCGATCCGAAGCTGGTCGACCAGTGTCTGCGCACGCTCGGCATCACCAGGATTCCGCTCGTCGTGCTGACCCACTTCCACGCCGACCACGTGGCGGGACTCCCCGGGGTGTTGCGGGGCCGCTCGGTGGGCGCGATCGAGACGACGTCCTTCGAAGAGCCCGCGGACCAGGCCGAGTCCGTACGGAGAGCGGCCGCGGAACGCCACATCCCGATCACCCGGGCCGCGGCCGGGGAACAGCGACGCACGGGGCCGTTGTCCTGGCAGGTTCTGTGGCCCCCGCCGCCACCGGCACCAGGGCTGGGGCCGGCACCGGATCCGGACGGTCCGAACGACGCGAGTGTCACGCTGCTCGTGCGGACGGCCGGGCTGCGGCTGCTGTTGCTCGGGGACCTCGAACCCCCTGCCCAGCAGGCGCTGTTGAGATCACCGGCGGCGGATCAATTGGCGGGGGTGGATGTCCTCAAGGTGGCTCATCATGGCTCGGCCTATCAAGATCCGGACCTGCTGCGGCTGTTGGCGCCGAGGGTGGCGTTGATCAGCTGTGGCGCGGACAACCCGTATGGCCATCCGGCGCCCAGTACGGTCGCGGCGCTGCGGGCCGAGGGGGCGGTGGTGCTGCGTACGGACGAGGACGGGGCGTTGGCGGTCGGCGGAAGTGGAGGTGGAGGTGGAAGTGGGGATGGGCTGCGGGTGATACGGGAGTGAGGGAGTGGGCGTGGCGCGGCCACCGGCACGGCGTCTTCAGGTTCACCGGCACGACCGGCAGGGCGTCTTCAGGCCCCCGGCGCGACCGACGCGGCGGCTTCACGTTCACCGGCGCGACCGGCTCGGCGTCTCCGGAATCACCAGCCCGCCCGGCACACCGTCAGCTCAGGCACCGCCCGGCAGTACGCGCACCGACTCCCACGTGAGGCAGGCCCCCGCTCAGGTCTCCCCCAGCAGTACCCTGACCGATCTCCACGCCGTGTCCGCGACGGTCCGTAGCGCCTCTGTCGTCGCGCCGTCGCGGGCCCGGTGGGACATGCCCTGGACGATGACTCCGGTGAACTCGGCGATCGCGCGGGCGTCGGTGTCGGCGGGGAGGGTGCCGTCGTCCACGTCGGCTCTGATGTGGGACTCCAGGCGGTCGATGTTGGCGTTGCGGAGGGACTGGAGGCGGTCGGCGACCTGCTGTGCGGCGTCGGAGACCCGGGTGGCGGAGCCGATGATCAGGCAGCCGCCGGGGCCGTCGGTGAGGGTGTAGGTGTCGGCCGCCTCGTACAGCATCCGTCGGATCAGGGCGGGGGAGCGGTTCTCCTCGTCGAAGGCGCGCTGCATGAAGCTGCCCCTGCCGTTGTTGTAGTACTCGACGGCCGCGAAGAAGAGGCCCTCCTTGCTGCCGAAGGCCGCGTAGAGGCTGGGGGTGTTGATCCCCATCTCCCGGGTGAGGGTGGCCACCGAGGTGCCGTCGTACCCGTGCCGCCAGAAGGCGAGCATGGCCTTCTCCAGGATCTCGTCGAGATCGAACTTGCGGCCCTGGCCGCGTACGCCTGCCATCTCGTGCTCCCACGTCGTCGTCGGTGAGCGGGTTCTGCCGGACGTGCGGGCCGGGGCACGGCGTCACACCGGCGTGATCCGTTATTCATGTAGCGATCGATATACGAATGGTAGTGTCGGCGAGCCGGTGATGAGGAACCAGGGACGCCCAGGGGCGTGGTTCCTCGCCGCACCTTCCTGCATAGCGTGGCGTGGAGACAGAACGGTCGCCGGCCTCGACTCATCGTGTCTGCACACCGTGAGGACTCCACATGCCCTTCAGTGCGTCATACACCGACGGCCTGGCCCGCCGTCATTCCGCCTCCTCTTCCGTCTCCCCTTCCTGGACCGTGGAGGCCGTCAAACAGATCCGGTACCACGTCGTCGAGGCCTCCGGACTGTTCGAACCCGACAGCACCCTCCTGTTATCGGGATGCGCGGACGCCCCGCTGCGCTCCGGTGACAGGCGGCTGGTCGTGATCGACTCCACCGTTCAGGGCCTCCACGGCGAGCGCATCATCCGCTACTTCGAACACCACGGCATCGAGATCACCCTTCTTCCCCTCCGCGCGGACGAGACCGTCAAGCAGTGGAGCCTGGTGACGGACGTGGTCGACGCGATGAACGACTTCGGCATCGACCGCAGGCGCGAACCGGTGATCGCGATCGGCGGCGGCGTCCTCCTCGACGTCGTGGGACTCGCCTCCAGCCTGTACCGGCGCGGCACCTCCTATCTGCGGATCCCCACCACGCTGGTGGGCCTGGTCGACGCCGGGGTCGGCGTGAAGACCGGCGTCAACTACGGGCAGGGCAAGAACCGCCTCGGCACCTACGCGCCGGCCGTGGGGACCTTCGTGGACCGCTCCTTCCTGAGCACCCTCGACGCGCGTCACCTGTCCAACGGGCTGGCGGAGATCCTCAAGATGGCGCTGATCAAGTCGGGGGAACTCTTCGACCTGCTGGAGGAGTTCGGGCCGCGGCTGATCGAGGACCGCTTCCAGGGAAGCACCCCCGCACTGGAGAGCGCGGCCCGCCGGATCGTCTCCGAGGCCATCCATTTGATGCTGGAAGAACTCCAGCCCAATCTGTGGGAACAGTGCCTGGAGCGGTGCGTCGACTACGGCCACACCTTCAGTCCCACCATCGAGATGGAGGCGCTGCCGGAGCTGCTGCACGGCGAGGCGGTCGCCGTCGACATGGCGCTCACCACCGTGATGGGACGGCTGCGCGGCGATGTCACCGAGCACCAGGCCCAGCGCGTACTGGCCCTGATGGACCGGCTTCGACTGCCGCTGTGGACCGACGTCCTGGCCCGCCCGGGAATCCTGGACGGCGCCCTCGCCGACACCGTTCGCCACCGCGACGGACAGCAGCGGCTGCCGCTGCCGGTCGGCATCGGTCACCACCGCTTCGTCAACGACGTCACCCCCGAGGAACTGGACACCGCGCTCAAGGAACTCGTCACCGTACGACGAAGGGCCGGGCAGGAACTCGGGCCGGCCGCCGGACTCGTGCGGGCCGGTGAGGCGGCGTGAAGTGGGACAGCCTGTACATCGAGGGCTTCGGCTCCTATCTGCCCGAAGAGCGTGAGTTCGCCGCAGAGATGGTGGCCGCCGGACGGTACAGCCAGGTCGAGCACCGCAAGACCGGACAGGTGTCGGCCGCCGTGGCCCGTCCCGAACGCGGCGAGAGCGCCCCCGAGATGGCGGTGGGCGCCGGACGCGCCGCGCTCGCGGACGCCGGGACCGACCCCGCCGACGTCGGCCTCGATCTGCTGCGCCGCTCCGGCGCCCTCACCCCGGGGGACCGGCTGCTGCTCACCGGCATAGGCGTCGGCTTCACCTGGGGCTGCGCGGTCGTCGAGTACACCGGCGCACCCGCACCCGCACCCGCCACCGGCACCACCGGGACGAACAACACGAACAACACGAACAACACGAACGACCCGAACAACACGAAGGGAGGCGTCCGTTGACCGCCACCACCGGGACCGAGACCGAGACACCCGTATCGAAGGTGAGCGCCAACGCTGCCGTGGTCTGGATGCTGCTCGCCGTCTTCGGCGTCGGCACCGTCGAATACCTCGTGGCCGGCGTCCTGCCGGACATCGCGGGCGACGTCAACGTGTCCGACGCCACCGCCGGCCTCCTGGTGACCGTCTACGCGGTGACCGTGATGATCGGCGGTCCGCTGCTCACCATCGTCACCACCCGGGTGCCGCGCACCGCCCTGGTCATCGGCTCCATGGCGGTCTTCGTCATCGGCACCGTGGGCACGGCACTGGCGCACAGCTTCGCGCTGCTGGTCGTCTTCCGGATCGTCACCGCGCTGCCGCACGCCACCTTCTTCGCCCTCTGCCTGGTCCTCGCCACCTCGCTGGTGCCGCCGGAGTTCCAGGGCCGGGTGATCGCCCGGGTCTCCCTCGGCCTGAACCTGGCCACCGTGCTCGGCGTCCCGCTCGGCACCCTGATCGGCGGCGAGTTCGGCTGGCGTACCTCCTTCGTGGTGGTCGCGGTCTTCCAGACCCTGGTCACCGTGGGACTCGTCGCCGTCACCCGGCACGCCCCCACCCGCCCGGCCGGGTCGATCTCCGCCGAACTCACCGTCTTCACCCGGCCCTCGGTGTGGGCGGCGCTCACCCTGACCGCGTTCAGCCAGGCCGCCCTGTTCGTCGTCTTCACCTACATCGCGCCCTACCTCCGCGACTACACCGGCTTCTCGACCGGCCATGTCACCCTGCTCCTCTTCGTGTTCGGCATGGGCTCGGTGGCCGGGAACCAGCTCGGCGGACACTTCGCCGACCGCTCCATCGACCGCACCCTGTTCGTCGCCCTCGGCGCGCTCACCGTCGCGCTCGGCCTGCTCGCGCTCTTCGGCTCCAGCACCTGGTTCACCGCACCCTGGCTGTTCGTCCTGGGCGCCGCCGGCTTCTCGATCATCCCGCCGCTCGCCTCCAAGCTGATCACCGCGGCGAGCGAGGCCCCCAACCTCGCGGCCACGGTCAACATCGCGGGCTTCCAGCTCGCCAACGCCGCCGGCGCCTGGATCGGCTCGGCCACCCTCTCCCTCGGCGCGTGCCTGGGCGCGCTGCCCGCGGTCGGCGCCGCCCTCGCCCTGGCGGCCGTCCTCGCGCTCGCCGCGGGCACCCGCCGTACCGCGGCAGCGGGAGAGGTCCGTTGATGCGGGCCGCCGTCATAGACAAACCGCACACCGCGACCCTGGTGGAGACCGCCCGCCCGGCCGCCGGACCCGGCGAGGTCCTGGTCAAGGTCGCCTACGTCGGCCTCTGCGGCAGCGACCTGGAACTCCTCCACGGCACCTCCCCCTACATCGCCGACGGACGGGCCGCGTTCCCGCACCGGTTCGGCCACGAATGGGTCGGCACCGTCGAGGAGCAGGGCCCCGGCGTCACCGGACTGCGCCACGGCGAGGTCGTCACCGGCTCCACGATGATCCCCTGCCAGGCCTGCCGCTCCTGCGCCGGCGGCCTGGACGAGGTCGCGAAGGCGAAGGGCGGCATCGACACCTGCGGCGTCCTGGACCAACTGACCCTCGCCGAATTCATCACCTCCGGCGCCTACGACCGCCACGTCCGCGCCGCCCGCCTGCGCTACCGCCGTCGCCGCGACACCCTGGTCGACGCCCTCGCCCAGCACGCCCCCGACGTCCACGTCACCGGCATCGCGGCCGGCTTCCACGCCGTCCTCAGCCTCCCACCCGGCACCGAACAGTCCGTGGTCCAAGCCGCCGCCTGGCAGGGCCTGGCCCTCCACTCCCTGTCCTTCTACCGCCACGAACACGCCCACGCCGACCCGATGGACGCCCTGGTGGTGGGCTACGGCACACCACCGGACCACGCATGGGCGGGGGCGGTGGAGGCGCTGTGCAGGGTGCTGCCGTGAGGGGGTCCTGCCACGGTTCCGACCAGCTTGATGTTCGGGTACTTCTTCAGGACAGCCTTGACGCCCCTGTCGACGCTGTCACTGGACGCGGCTCCGGGAATGCCGTTGACATAGAG
>NZ_JBLTJC010000434.1:0-7973 GCF_048158785.1 Streptomyces colwelliae
GACGACCGACATCGACTACCGCTCACGCGAGGGATACGGCGCGAACAAAGTCGCCGCGGAGCAGGTCGCGTTGGAGAGCGGGCTGCCCATCAGCGTGGTGCGGCCGTCGCAGATCCACGGGGTCGGGCGACGTACCCGCCACCGACGAAGCCCTCGCCCACCGCCCCGCCTCCGGCGACGCGGGCAGCTGGCTCGCGGCGGCACGCGGCGATGTGGAGGCGGCCCGCGAGATCGTGGACGGCAGGTGGAGCGAGGCCGAGGAGAACCGCGGCGCCGGCGTCGAGGACGGCAGGCCCGCCGCGTACGTGCTCTACGACGCCGTACGCCTCGGTGCTCCCGAACGCGTCGCCGGCCGGCTCGCCCGACTGCCCGGCGACGGACCGGCCGTCCTCGCGAGGCACGCGGAGGCGTTGGTCGACGGAGACGGCCCCGCGCTGGACAAGGTGGCAGGGGAGCTGGAACAGCGAGGCTTCCTGCTCTTCGCGGCCGAGGCACACGCCCAAGCGGTCCGCGCCCACCGCGACCCCCGCGCCGCCCGCATGTCCCGCACCCGCGCAGTCGCCCTGGCCCGCCGCTGCCAGGGCGCCCGCACCCCGGCCCTGTCCGGCCTGGTCCTGGGCGAACTCACCGCCCGCCAACGCCAGATCGTCACCCTCGCCGCCGCCGGCCTCAGCAACCGCCAGATCGCCGACCGCCTCACCCTCTCGGTGCGCACCGTCGGCAACCACCTCTACAGCGCCTACGCCCGCCTCGGCGCGAGCGACCGCGGCGCCCTGCCGTGGCTGGTGGAACTGCCGGCGGCGCAGTCGGCGTGAGGTGGGGGATCGGCGGGGCTGGGTCTGACCGGTGGTCCTGACGGCTCAGGTCTGGCTCGGTCGGCGGCTGGGGTCCTTTCGGTACGTCCGCGGTGGTCCCAGCGGTTGCCCCGCCGAACTTCACCTCTGACCGGTCGGGCCGAGTCGGTCTGAGCAGGGGACTTGCCGGGCTGGGTCTGCCCCCTCAAGCCGCCCCGAACGCCGAGAACGCCCACCCCGTCGCCTGATGCATCGCATCACCGGGCAGTGCCGCCCGCGCGTCGCGCAGGGCCTCCGCCAAGGACAGACCGGCGCGCAGGCCCTTGTGCAGGGTGAGCATCAGCGGGACCACCGCCGCGTCGTTGACGGGGGCGCTGCTCGCGACCACGCCCGCCGTGCCCAGCGGAAGCAACGCCGTGACCAGGCCGAGGAGTTCGTCCGCGCCGACCGAGGCGAGGCGGGCGGTGTCGCAGCTGGAGAGGATGATGCGGTACGGGCTGCGGGTGAGCCGTTCGAAGTCGTGGACGATGAGCGGGCCGTCGGCCATGCGAAGGGACGAGAACAAGGGGCTGTCCGCGCGGAACGTGCCGTGGGCCGCGATGTGGGCCAGGGTCGCGCCGTCCAACTCGGCCAGCACCCGGGGGACGTCGGCGTCGTCGTGCTCAAGGACCGTAGGTCTGCCGTAGCGGTCGGCGAGGTCGGGGACCTCGGCGCCGCCGGTCGCGAGACCCGGCCCGCGCACCAGGACGTGCCGGGCGCCGGGCGGCGGTTCGGTGTCCAGGGCGCGCAGCCAACTGCCCGCCGACGGCGACACACTGAGCACCCGGTCGCGCAACGAGGGCAGCAACGCCCAGGGAACGCGGTGGAGTCGGCCCGGCGGGACCACCACCACCGGTCCGGAGCCCAGGTGCCCGGCCGCCTCGCCGAGGAGGAGTTCCTCCAAGCGCCGGCCCGCCGCCTCCACCACCGGGAGCCTCGCCTCTGCTCCGGGATGCGCCAGGCGCCGTAGACCCGCCTGTACGTGTTCCGCCTCGGCCATCGCCTCCGCGAGGAGGCCCGCCTCGAAGCGGCGTACCCGGCCCTCACCGCAGAGCAGGGCGTGCACCCGGCCGTCCACGACGGCGAGTTCGACCAGCCGTCCCTCACCCAGGCGTGCCAGCAGGCGGGTCGGGTCGAAGCGGTCGCCCTCGCCGGGGGCATCGCCGCGCATGTGGAGGGTGCGGGAGCGGATCTCCCGTTCCAGGCGCCGCTGTTCGCGTTCCAGGGCCGGTACCGGGCGGCCCTCCATGCGGGCCTCCTCCGCGCGGGCGGCGATCTCGCGGAACGCCGTCAAGTCGCTGAGCAGGATCGGGTCGGCGGGAGGCCTGGTGGGCGGGGTGGAGAGGGCGGTCGCCCGCCAGCGTTCGCTCCAGACCAGGAGGCGTCGCGGGCCGCCGGAGGCGAGGCTCGCGCGCTGGGCCAGCGCCGCCAGTTCCGCGCCCTGCGCCGTGGCCCGCGCCCTCAACTCCGAGGCGCCCAGGGTCGTACGGTGATCGTCCAGGACGTCGAGGCCACGTCGGCACGCCTCCAGCACCCCGCGACCGGAGCCCGCGGCCTGCGCGCGCAACGCCTGTGCCGCCCAGCCGGTCATCCGGGCCAGCGGCGGGCCGCCGCGTCTGCTGCGGGCGGCCACCGCCAAGTGCCGTTCCGCGTCCGCCGTCCAGCCGAGGGCCAGTGCGATCCGGCCCGCCAACAACGAGGCTTCCGGTGCGGACGGTGAGCCGAACGCGGCCAGCCGGTCGGCCACCGCGGCGGCGTCCGCCACCAGCCGCCCCGACGCCCGCCCTGCCGCCAACCGGGCCTCGATCAGCACCAGTTGGGCATGGGTCTGCCACCAGGTGCGCCTTTGTGCGGCGAACAGCCGTACCGCCACGGCCGCGCGCGCGATCGCCGTGTGCGGATCGTCCGCGAGCCGCGCCGCCCGGGCGGCCACGAGCAGTAACTCCGCCTTGCGGGTGGACTGTCCGCCGATGCCGTCGAGCAGCCCGACCGCCGTGTCCGCGTGCGCCAGCGCCTCCCCGGCCAGGCCCGCGCTCATCAGCACCTCGCAGCGGCGGATGGTGAGCATGAACGTCGGGGTGGCGAGCTTGGCGTACATCTTCTGTGCCTCGTCGAGCAGTTGGAGCGCCACCGGGATGTCGCCCGACCGGAACGCGGCCAGCCCCCGGCTCTCCACCACGTCCGCCTTGTCGTGCTCCTGGCCAGTGGTCTCCCACAGCAGTTCGGCCGCCGTGAAGTCGGCGTCGGCCCGGTCCACCGCGCCGAGCGCGAGATGCACGGTCGCGCGCAGGGTGATCGCCCGCGCGATCCAGATCACGTCATCCGCCTGCCGCAGCACGGCAATTGCCCGCCGTACGTCCTCCAGTGCCTCGCGGTGCCGCCCCAGCACCCACCAGACGTACGCCCGCCGGTACAGCACCCGCGCCCGGGTCTGTCCCGTGCCCCGGGCGATGCCCCGCTCGAAGGCATCCAGACCCTGCCGGGTGCGGCCCGCGTGCACCAACGCCACACCGAGCGTGCCGAGGACGTCCGCCTCCCGGTCCGCGGAATCCGCGCGGGCGGCCAGGTCACGGGCGCGCCGCAGATGGTGCAGGGCGAGCCGCAGATCGCCGAAGTCCCGCTGCCACATGCCGATCGCGTGGTGCGCCACGGAGGCCCGGAACGGCGTCGGATCGCCGTCGAGAACCTCCCGCGCACCGGCCAGCGCCTCGCTCGGAGCCGCGAACACCATCGGCAGCAGTTCGAGAACCGAGTCGCTTCCCGTTGTCACTTCTCCCATGCTAGTGGTCCCAGGTGCAGACCACACAGGTTTGGAGCTGTATCAAGCAGCGGCCTGGCGGCTCTGATTGACGACCGCCGCCGCAGTGGGAGGAACACGCCATGGCGCCACAGCGATTCCACGAGCAGTTCGACCAGATCCAGCGCTCGATGCCCGACGTCCCCCTGGCGATGGGGCCGGACGACTCCGCCGAGTTCTTCTACGAGAAGGGCGTCGTGCTCGCCCGCGACGGCGAGGAGGCCCGCGTCGTCGAGGACGCCGTACGCGCGCACTTCACCGCGGCCACCGGCCTCAGCGAGGACTCCGTGCGCCGGGCCGGCCCCGAGACCAACCGGTCCGGCATCACCCGCATCCAGGTCGGCGACCCGGGCGTGGGCGACCGGCGCGGCGACCACGCCGTGGCGAACGCGCTGCGCGCCCTGCGCGAGCCGGAAGGCCGCGCCGGACGCCGGCTGATCAGCCGCAACCACGTGGTGTCGATCGCGGTGAACGCCTGTCCCGGCGACGAGCCCGTGCCCGCCCCGCTCACCGGGGGCGCCAACCCGGCGCCCGCAGAAGCCGGTTACGACGCCGACACCGCCGTGGGCGTCCTCGTCATCGACACCGGTCTCATGCGCGACTACCGGTCCTACCCGCTGCTGGCCCACGTCCAGGGCGACCCGCAGATCCGGGAGACGGACGACGCGGGAGTGCTCCAACAGTACGTAGGGCACGGCACGTTCATCGCCGGGCTCGTCGCGGCCGTCTCGCCCAACACCGAGGTCACCGTCCGCAGCACCCTCAACGACGCGGGCGCCATCCTCGAATCGGACTTCGGCGAGGCGCTGTTCGCCGCCGTCGACCAGAACGGCTGGCCCGACGTCATCAGCCTCTCCGCCGGCACCTCGAACGGCCGGACCGACGGACTCCTCGGCGTCGAGGGCTTCATGCAGGAACTGCGGGGCCAGCGCACCCTGTTGGTGGCGGCGGCCGGCAACAACGCCAGCGCCACTCCGTTCTGGCCCGCCGCCTACGCCGACCTGCCCGACTACCAGGACGTCGTCCTCTCGGTCGGAGCGCTGCGCAGCGACGGCGAGTTCGGCGCCTGCTTCAGCAACCACGGCGCCTGGGTCAAGGCCTACGCCCCCGGCGAGCGGCTCATCGGCCCCCTCACCGGCTTCGAGGCACCCACGCCGTACGCCTACCAGCACACCACCTACGACGCCTGCCGATTCGGCTTCACCTACACCTGCACCTGCCAATCGCCCGCCCACAAGGGCGTGTTGAGCCAGGCCGGGGACGCCGAGCCGGGCAGCCCGGACCAGGTGACGTTCGACGGGCTCGCGCACTGGAGCGGGACCTCGTTCGCCGCACCCGTCGCCGCCGGCATGGTTGCCGCCTTCATGACGGCCAACAAGGAGACCGACGCGCGCGCCGCCCGCACCCACCTCCTCACGGGGAACACCGAGTACGCCGAAGTACGCGGGGCGCACGTACCGGCGCTGCGCCCGCCCACCTGGCGCCCGGTCCCCGTCGTACCGCTCTCCCCTCCGGCATGAGGGCCGGAACCATCCCCTCCACGGCGTACGATGACATGCCGTACACGAGGGGTGGCACCGTGGAACGTGCAGAAGTCGGCGCGCTCGTCCAGTCGGCCGTCGACGGCGACGCGGCGGCCTGGAAGGCGCTCGTGGAGGGGTTGAGCCCACTGGTCTGGTCAGTGGTGCGCGCCCACCGGCTCTCCGACGCCGACGGCCACGAGGTGTACCAGACCGTGTGGTTCCGCTTCGCCCAGCACCTGCGGCGCATCCGCGAACCCGAGAAGGCGGGCTCCTGGCTCGCGAGCACGGCGCGCAACGAGTGCCTGAAGGTGATCAAGTCGCTACGGCGGCTCATGCCCACGGACGATCCCCAACTCCTCGACCGCATCAGCGAGGAGCGCACTCCGGAGCAGTCGCTGATCGACTCCGAGGAGGCCGCCTCCGACGCCGAGCGCATCCGGCGGCTGTGGCAGGAGTTCGAGGAACTGGGCGATCGTTGCAGGCAGTTGCTGCGGGTGCTGATGGCCTCGCCGCCGCCCAGCTATCAGGAGGTGTCCGCCGGTCTGGGGATCGCCGTCGGCAGCATCGGACCGATGCGCCAGCGCTGCCTGCGCCGGCTGCGGGCCCGACTCGACGCCCGGGGGGCGGTGTGAACGGCATGCACGACGACGGTCTCGACGCGTTCGGCGCCTTCGGCCAGGACCCTCTCGACGACGAGGAGTTCGCCGAGCAGGAGGGCGAACAGGACGACGGCGCCGGGGAGTTCGAGGACGGACTCCTGGAGGAGGAACTGCGGCAGGCCGCCGCCATCCTGGACCCGGTCCCCGCCGAGCTGCGCCAACTCGCCATGGACGCCTACGCGTTATATGACATGGACGCCCGGCTCGCGGAGCTGACCTTCGACTCCCTGGTCGACGCGATCCCGGTCAGAGGGGCCACGGTCGTCCCCCGCATGCTGACCTTCACCGCGGGCGACCTCAGTATCGACGTGGAGGTGACGAGCGAGGGCCTGATGGGCCAGGTGATGCCACCCCAGGCGGCCGGCATCGAGGTCCTGAACGGCCCGCAGGCCCTGCGCCCCACCACCCTCACGGCCGACGCCATGGGCCGCTTCAGCAGCGACGCACCCCCGAGCGGCCCCTTCGCGCTACGGCTGCGGGCCGGCGGGGAGGTCGTCGTCACGGAGTGGCTGCGGGCCTGAACGCCGGTGCGCGAGGACGGAGTTGTGGGCATCTCCGTCCTCGCGCGCAAGTGGCCTACCAGGTCACCGGCAGTGTCTGCGGCCCCCGGATCATCGTCTTCCGGCGCCAGACGATCTCCTCGGCGGGGACGGCGAGTCGGAGCCCCGGAAGCCGGTCCAGCAGGGTGTCGACGAGGAGTTCGGTCTGGAGACGGGCCAGCACGGCGCCGGTGCAGTAGTGCGAGCCGTTGCCGAAAGCCAGGTGAGGGTTGGGATCGCGGTCGACGTCGATGCGGTCCGGGTCGGGGAAGACGGCCGGGTCGCGGTTGGCGGCGAGGTAGGAGACGTAGACCGGGTCGCCCGCGCTGATGCGCAGGCCGTGCAACTCGACGTCCTCCAGGGCGATCCGGGCCAGGCCGACCGAGGAGCGGTGCGGGATGTAGCGGAGGAGTTCGTCCAACGCGGCCTCCCGGCACTCGGGTTGGCCGCGCAGCCGCTCCAGCAGTTCGGGGCGGGTGAGCATCAGGTACAGCATCTGCCCGCAGTTGTGGGTGACCGCCTCCCCGCCGATCTGTAGCGGGCCCGCCACACCGGCCGCCTCCGCCTCACTGATCTCGCCGCGGGCCACGGCACCGCCGAGCAGCGAGTACACGTCGGTGCCGGCGCTCTCGGCGCGGGCGCGGATGGTGTCCGTGATCCACGCGTACATGCCGTTCTTGGCGCGGTCGGCGGCCTCGGCGCCACCGGACGTGGAGATGATCTGCCGGGTCCAGGCGTGCACCTGCTCCCGGTCCTCCTCGGGCACGCCCATGACCTCGCTGACGACGGCGAGCGGGAAGGGTTCGAGGACCCGCTCCATCAGATCGGCCGGGGGCCCGTCCGCCACGACCCCGTCGACCAGCGCGTCGAGCAGTGACTGCGCCCGGGGCCGCAGCCGCTTCATCGCACCGACCGTGAACGCGCCCGCGATCGCCTTCCGCAGCCGGTTGTGGTCCGGCTGGTCGGCGAAGGCCAGCGACCCCGGGCGCGGCTTGAAGTGCGGGGCCATCCTGGTCACTTCACGTGTGGTGACCTCCGCCCGGCCGAACCGCGGATCGTTGGTGAACATCTTCACGTCGTCGTAGCGGGTGGCCAGCCACGCCCAGCCCTCGCCGTGCGGCAGCCGGATCCGGGTCAGCGGGCCCTCGCGCATGAGCTCCGCGAGGACCGGGTCGAACTCCGTCCCGGTCAGGTCGAGCGGGGGCCAGTCCCGGACGGGGGGCGGGGCCTGGCCGGTCAGCGTGGTGGTCTCCTCGGTCATGCGTCCACCCTCGTACGCCCCCGGCCGCCTGTCCTGCGGGAGTGCTCCAGCCGGAGGGCCGGACCCTATGCGGATACGGCGTTCACCAGCGTCGTCAGCGCGGAGGCGAGCCGGGCGACCCCCGGGCCGTCGGGCGCCCCGCCGGGCTCCGTCATGTACGTGTCCCGGCGGATCTCCACCATCAGGGCGCCGACCGCCGGCTCCTTGCCGTAGAACTCCAGCGGGACGTAGGTACCGATGAACGGGCTGTCGAGCCCGATTTCCCCGCAGGCCGCGAACGCCTCGCGGGCCGCCGACAGCAGCGCGGGCGGGGTGTGGAAGGCGTCGGTGCCGAGGCAGACGGCCGGGCGGGGGTCGGTGC
>NZ_JBLTJC010000435.1:0-7971 GCF_048158785.1 Streptomyces colwelliae
GGTGGAAGGCGGGGGCTTCTGTGCGGGCCGGGGAGAAGGTCGAGGACTCGATGCCTAGGCCGGCGATGGCGATTGTGGGGCGGGATGAAGGCAAGGGGGCTCCAGGTTGTGGGTCGGGTGCGGGTTCGTTGTGGCTGGTCGCGCAGTTCCCCGCGCCCCTAAAAGCAGTGGGTCATCGCGACCCCGATGAGCACGACAGGGTCATCGCGGTCCCGATTGATCTGTGACCGTTTGCAATGCCTGCGCCAGGGCCCGTTGCAGTGCGAACTGGCCTGCGCCCACCAGGCCCGCGTCCGCGCCCAGGCTGGCGCGCTCGATCACCAAGTGCTCGGTGACCAAGGGGTGGCAGCCCTCGTACAGCTGGCTGCGGACTGCCGCGACGAAGGGTTCCAGGGTGGAGAGGATGCCGCCCAGGTACACGGCGTCGGGGTTGAAGAAGTTGACGTTGGCGGCCAGGACCTGGCCCAGGTAGCGGCCGGCCTGGCGGACCGCGCGGGTTGCCTCGGGGTGGGCGTCGGTGGCCAGGCGTACGACGTCCTCGGTGGACGTCACGCCGAGGCCGTGGCCGCGCAGGATGCGGACCAGGGCGGCACCGGAGGCGACGGTCTCCAGGCAGCCGGTGTTGCCGCAGGAGCAGGGCGTGTCCTGGGCGGCCTCGACGCGGACGTGGGTGATCTCGCCGGCCGCGCCGGTGCCGCCGCGGTAGAGGCGGCCGTCGGCGATGACGCCGGCGCCGATCCCGGTGCCCACCTTGACCATGATCGACTGGCGGCGCTCGGCGGGCTGGACGGTGTGTTCGCCGACGGCCATGCAGTTGGCGTCGTTCTCGACGGCGGCCGGCACCTCGAAGCGGTCGGCGAGCCAGTCCCTGATCGGGAACTTGTTCCAGCCGGGCATCCGGGCGGGCAGCGTGACGATCCCGGAGGCGATGTCGACCGGTCCCGGCAGGCACAGGCCCACGCCCCGCAGCCGCTCCCGCCCGTGCCGCTCGGCGAGCGCGGTGAGCGTCTCGGCGAGGCCCGGCAGCGCGGCCTCGGGACCGTCCGCCGTGGGGAAGGGCACGGTCGACACGTCGGTGAGCCCGCCGCCGGGGAGCACGACCCCCACGTGCGCGTGCTTGCCGCCCAGCTCGGCCGCGACCGCGAACCCGTCGCTGCCGCCCAGCCGCAGCACCTTGCGCGGCCGGCCGCCGGTGGAGGACCGGGTGCCGTGCTCGGCGACCAGCCCCAGGGACACCAGCTGGCCCACGGCGAGGGAGATCGTCGAGGGCGCGGCGCCGAGCAGTTCGGCGAGTTCGGTGCGGGTGGCGGCCTGCCCGGAGGCGAGGAGTTCGAGGACGTGCTCGGCCAGTGAGGAGACGCCCGAGGTGCTCTTCCGGCGGTGCGCACTTTTTTCAGGCATGAAGGAAGTTACTTCCGGATCGGGTGATCGAGGCGACGAGCGTAAGCCACTCGGATGGGCTCCCGGCTTTTTTCAGAACAGCAGAAACAGGCTTTTTACAGCGGCATGCCTGTTTCTTCGACACCAGGGGTCGTTGACTGTCCTCACTCCCGCCTCCGCCCCTCTTTTTCCGAGGAGAACCATGTCCCCTGTTCGCTCGAGACTCCTCGCCGGTGCCTCCCTGACCACGGCTTCGCTGCTGCTCGCGGGCTGTTCCGGGTCGAGCGGCACGTCGTCGTCCGGGTCGCACGACTCGATCAACTACGCGCTGCCCGCGAACTTCACCCCGAACTGGATCCTCCCGATCGGCACCGCGGCCCACCTCAACACCAACAACATCTCCATCGCGAACTCGCTGTGGGAGCCGCTGATCGCCTACGACGGCTCGACCGGCAGCATGGGCTGGAACAAGAAGGGCTCGGTGGCGACCGCCGCCGACTTCGCGGCCGACAACAAGAGCGTCACGATCACCCTCGGCGACCGGCACTGGAGCGACGGGAAGCCGATCACCTCCGCCGACGTGAAGTTCTGGTTCGACCTCATCAAGGCGAACAAGGCGCAGTGGGCGGGCTACAACCCCGGCAAGGCGCCGGACAACTGGACTTCTTTCAAGACCGTGGACGCCAGTCACTTCACGATCACCTTCGACAAGGCCTACAACCCGCAGTGGATGCTGGCCAACGAGTTGAGCTCCATCAACCCGCTCCCCCAGCACGTGTGGGACAAGGCCGGGGACGCCAAGAAGGACTGGACGTACCTCAACAACGCGGCGAAGAACATCAGCGGTTACGCGTCGAACGCCCTGTGGAAGACGGTCAGCGGCCCGTACACCGTGAAGTCCTTCTCCACGGCCGGCAAGGTCGTCCTGGCCGCCAACACGAAGTACGACGGCGGCGAGAAGCCCGGCATCCCCACCGTGAACCTCCTCCCCTTCACGACGGCGGACGCCGAGAAGAACGCGCTGCGGTCCGGGAGCGTCGACTACGGCTACATCGAGGCGACCGACCTCGACCAGAAGGCGAGCTTCACCGCACAGGGCTACACGGTGAAGCCGTGGTCGGGCTGGGCGATCACCTACATGCCGTACAACTTCAACAACCCTTCCATGGGTGCCGTGTTCAAGCAGCTGTACGCCCGGCAGGCCGTGCAGAAGTCCATCGACCAGAGCGCGCTGGCGAAGGTCATCTTCAACGGCACGGCGGTGCCCGGGTACGGGCCGATCCCGCAGGCGCAGAGCTCGTCCTTCCTGTCGGCCACGCAGAAGGGCGACCCGTATCCGTTCTCGACCTCGGCCGCCAAGTCGCTGCTGAGCAGCCATGGTTGGAGCGAGCAGGGCGGGGTCATGACCTGCACCAGCCCCGGCACCGGCGCCGCGCAGTGCGGTGAAGGGGTCGCCAAGGGGACGAAGTTCCAGATGCAGGTGCTGTCGCAGTCCGGTTCGACGGTGACCGACAACATGATGAGCGCGATCCAGTCCTCGCTCGCGAAGACCGGCATCAAGTTCTCCATCAAGACCGCGCCGGTCAACTCCGTGCTGTCGCAGACCCCGCAGTGCACGGCCTCGCAGTCGATCTGCAAGTGGCAGCTGTCCTTCTTCGGTACGGCCGGCAGCTGGTACTTCCCCGCCTTCCCGACCGGCGACTCCCTGTTCCAGTCCAAGGGCGGCGCGAACTTCGGGAACTACTCCGACGCCGATGTCGACAAGCTCATCTCCGCGTCCACGACGTCGAGTTCGACGCAGGAGATCCAGGAGTACAGCGCGGCCCTCGCCAAGGATCTGCCGGTGATCTGGCTGCCGGAGCCCGACTACCAGATCTCCGTGGTCAAGAACGGCCTCGGCGGCTTCTCGCAGGACCCGCTCGCCAACTTCCACCCGGCACAGTGGAAGTGGACCAGCTGAGGCATGGACACCCTTCTGTATCTGACCCGGCGCATCGCCCAGGCGCTGGTCGTGATCCTCATCGTGACGGTCGTGGTGTTCGGCCTGCTGCACGCGCTGCCCGGGGGTCCCGCGCGCGGGATCCTCGGCCCGCAGGCCACACCTCAGCAGATCACGCTGTTCAACCACGACCAGGGGCTCGACCGGCCGCTGCCCGTGCAGTACCTGTACTACCTGCGGCAGTTGCTGCACGGTGACCTCGGCACGTCGTACACCCTGAACGAGGCGGTGTCCCGGCTCATCGAGCAACGCCTCCCGAAGACACTGGTGTTGACCGTGTTGTCGGCGGTTCTGGGGCTGCTGCTCGCCATTCCGCTGGGCATGTGGCAGGCGGTGCGACGGAACAAGCCGGCCGACTATGTCATCACCACGTTGAGCTTCGTGGCGTATTCGACTCCCGTGTATTTCCTGGGACTTGTGCTGGTGCTGGTCTTCACACAGGTGTTGCGGTGGTTTCCTTCTCAGGCGCCGCAGGGGGACACCGTGGCTCAAGTCTTCGCGGATCCTGTGGCGTTGGTGCTGCCTGTGGTGACCGGGGCGGCTTCGATGGTTGCCGTGTTCAGTCGGTATATGCGGGCCTCGACGTTGGAGAACCTTTCCGAGGACTACGTACGGACTGCTCGGGCGGGGGGTTCTCGGCAGCGGGCGATCCTTTTCAAGCACGTGTTCCGGAACTCGTTGACGCCGGTGATCGCGATGCTGGGGTATTACGTGCCGGTGTTGTTCGGTGGGGCGTTGGTTGTTGAGCAGCTGTTCAACTACCCAGGGATGGGGCTGTTGTTCTGGAGTGCGGCTCAGTCTTCGGACTATCCGGTGCTTCTCGGGTGTGTGCTCGTCATTTCCGTCGCGACGGTGGTGGGGACGTTGCTTGCGGATGTCGTGCAGCGGGTTGTTGATCCTCGGGTCAAAGGGGGCCGAGCGTGAGTGTTCAAAGTGCCAGCCGGTGGGGGTTGCTCGCGCAGTTCCCCGCGCCCCTAAGTGCGCGCTTCGCGCGCAACAAGCTTGCCGTTGCCGGACTCCTGGTGGTGGTCCTCTTTTTCCTGTTCTGCTTCGTGGGGCCGCTTCTCTACTCCACCGATCAGATCCATACCGATCTCACGCAGGTCAATCTCCATCCCAGCGGGGCGCATTGGCTCGGTACCGATGCCGTTGGGCATGACGAGCTCGGGCGGTTGATGTACGGCGGGAAGGTCTCGCTGCTCGTCGGGCTTGCGGCCGGGGTGCTCGCCACCGTCATCGGGACGGTCTGGGGGGCGGTCGCCGGGTATGCCGGTGGGTGGGTCGATGCCGTGATGATGCGGGTCGTGGACGCGGGCATCGCCATCCCGGCGCTGTTCATCCTGCTCGTCGTGTCTGCCATCACCACGCCCGGTGTGCCGGGGCTGATCGTGATTCTGGGGGTGGTGTCCTGGCTCGTGCCCTCGCGGTTGGTGCGGGCGGAGACGTTGACCTTGAAGAGCCGCGACTATGTGCTGACCCTGCGCGCCATCGGCGGTTCGCACAGCCGGGCCATCACCCGGCACATCCTGCCCAACTCGGTGTCGACCATCGTCGTCGCGGCCACCTTCCAGGTCGCCGACGCGATTCTGCTCGTCGCCTATGTGTCCTATCTGGGGCTGGGAGTTCAGCCGCCGTCGACCGACTGGGGCGGCATGCTGTCGGCCGGGCTGACGGCCGCTTACTCGGGGCGCTGGTGGCTGATCGTTCCGCCGGGCCTCGCGATCATCCTCGTCGTGTGCGCGTTCAACGCGATCGGCGACGGGCTGCGCGACGCCTTCGATGTGAAGGGACGGGGATGAACAGCATCCTGGAGATAGCGAATCTGAGTGTCACCTTCTCCACCGAGAGCGGTGATGTGCCCGCCGTGCGTGGGGTGTCCTTGCGGGTGGAGCCCGGGGAGACGCTCGCCCTCGTCGGTGAGTCCGGGTCGGGGAAGTCGACCGTCGCGCTCGCCGCGCTCGGGCTGTTGCCCGGTAACGCCCGTGCTTCCGGGGGTGTTTCGGTCGGCGGTACGGATGTCGTGGGGGCCGGTGAGGCCGAACTCTCGCGGTTGCGTGGGCGTACGGCTTCGATGGTGTTCCAGGAGCCGGCCACCGCGCTCGATCCGCTGACCCGAATAGGCAAGCAGATAGCGGAAGTTGTACGGAATCATCAGGACGTCTCCCGGCAGGAGGCGGCCGCCGAGGCCGTCGCGTTGCTGCGCCGGGTCGGGATTCCCGAGCCTGAACGGCGGGCTTCCGCCTTTCCGTTCCAGCTGTCCGGTGGGCAGCGGCAGCGGGTCGTCATCGCCATGGCCATCGCCAACTCGCCCGGGTTGCTCGTCGCCGATGAGCCGACCACCGCACTGGACGTCACCGTGCAGGCCGAAATCCTCGATCTGCTGCGGGCGTTGGCCGCCGACTCCGGGACCGGCGTGCTGCTGGTCACGCACAACATGGGGGTCGTCGCCGACTTCGCCGATCGGGTCGCCGTGATGTTGGAGGGGGAGATCGTGGAGACGGGGGCGGTGGAGGACGTGCTGTTGCGGCCCACCCATGAGTACACGCGGCGGTTGCTGGCCGCTGTGCCTCGGCTCGCCGTGACCGGGAGTGGGAGTGGGAGTGGGAGTGCCGTGAGCGGGGAGGCCGAGGGGGCTCCTGTGGTCGAACTGCGGGATGTCTCCGTGCAGTTCGGGCGTGGGCCCCGTGCCGTGCGGGCGCTGGAAGGCGTGTCGCTGACCGTGCGGGCCGGTGAGACCGTGGGGCTCGTCGGTGAGTCCGGGTCCGGTAAGTCGACCGCCGCACGAGTGGCTCTTGGGCTGGTCGCGCCGGAGTCGGGGGGCGTTTCGCTCTTCGGGGCCGATCTGCGCAGGACGCGGGGACGGGCCCGGCGGGCGCTGCTGGCCGGGGTCGGCGTGGTGTTGCAGGATCCGGTGGCCTCGCTGGACGCGCGGATGAGTGTCGCGGAGTGTGTGGCCGAGCCGTTGCGGGTGCACCGGCGTGGGATGGGTGCCGTCGAGCGGCGGGAGCGGGTCGCCGAGGTGCTCGAACTGGTGCGGCTGCCACGGGAGTTGGCGCGGCGCGGGCCGCGTGAGCTGTCCGGTGGGCAGCGGCAGCGGGTGAGTCTCGCGCGGGCGCTGGTCCTCGAACCGCGGCTGCTGGTCGCGGACGAGCCGACGAGCGCGCTGGACGTGAGCGTGCAGCGGACCGTGTTGGAGGTGATCACCGAGTTGCAGGCGGAACTCGGGTTCGCGTGTCTCTTCGTGTCGCACGATCTCGCCGTGGTGCAGCGGTTCGCGGGGCGGGTCGTCGTGATGCGGGGCGGACGGGTCGAGGAACAGGGGCCGACCATGAGCACGTTGCTGCGCCCGGAGACCGAGTACACGCGCCGGCTCATCGCCGCCGTGCCCGTCCCCGATCCGGTGCTCCAACGGGAGCGCAGGGAGCGCCGGTTGACGTTGGGGACGGGGGCCGGCGCGTGACGGACTCTCCGGAGGTGGTCGCCGGCGTCGACATCGGCGGGACGACCACCCAGGTCGTGCTGTGCACGGCCGGGCTCGACGTCCTGGACCGGGCGGAGGTACCGACCCCGGCGAGCGAGGGCGGGGCCGCGATGCTCGACGCCGCGCTCTCCGCGCTACGGCTGCTGCTGGACCGTACGCCCGCCCGGTTGCTGGGGGTCGGGGTCGGCGCGGCCGGGCTCGTGGACGTACGGGCCGGGCGGATCCTCGTGGCGAGTGACTCCTTTCGCGACTGGGCCGGGTTCGAGGTGACGGCAGGTGTCCAACAGGCCCTGGGCGTACCGGCGTTCCTCGACAACGACGTCAACGCGTTTCTGCGCGGGGAGGTCGCGAAGGGTGCGGTCGCCGGTGAGGAGAACGTGCTCGGAATGACGCTCGGCACCGGGGTGGGCGGCGCGCTGTGGCTGAATGGCGCCCTGTACGACGGGCCTCGCGGGGCTGCCGGCGAGATCGGTCATGTGCCCGGGTTCGGCGAGCTGCCGTGCACGTGCGGCGGTCGGGGGCATCTGGAGACGCTGGCGTCGGGGCGGTCGGTCGCGGCGCGGTACGGGGAGCGGACGGGGCGTGCGCGGACGGCCCGTGAGGTCGCCGAGGCGGCCCGGGCGGGCGATCCGGACGCGCGTGCCGTGTACGCGGCGCTGGGCCGCGGTGTCGCCCGTGCGCTGCTGATCACGGCGGGGCTGCTGGATGTCACGACGTGTGTGATCGGCGGGGGTGTCAGCCGGTCGTGGGCGCTGGTCGAGTCGGCCGTGCGGGAGACGTTGGCGCTGGAGCCGCCGGTGAGCGGTCACCCGGTGCGGGTGCTGCCGGCGCGGCTGGGCGGTGACGCGGTGGCGATCGGGGCGGCGGCTCGGGCGCGGGCGGAGCTGCTGATCCACACGGGCGGCTCGTGATCCACACAGGGGGCTCGTAGCGGACACCTACGTGAACGACGAGAACCGGCCAAGCACGACCGTGTGATTGACGCGCACACGCCCCATCTCTACCTTCTGATCGACTTACCGAACCTAGTTCGGGATGTCGAACGACAGGTATCAATGGGCCGCTCGTATCCCCCTGGAGAACACATGGCCGTCCCTCCTCTCCCCCACCC
>NZ_JBLTJC010000436.1:0-7957 GCF_048158785.1 Streptomyces colwelliae
GGGAGGGGCCCGGTCCGGAGGGGCCCGGTGCTCCGCAGCCGCCCGGTGCGCCTGGTGCTCCGAACACTCCTGGGGGTACGCCTCCGGGTGGGGTGCACCATGCCGCGACGATGTTTGCCGACCCGGGACAGGGTGGGCCTGGGCCTGGCGCTGCGGGGCCGAGGGCTCCGCAGCCGCCGGGTGCCCCGGGTGTACCGGGGGTTCCGGGTGCGCCCAAGCCGCCCGGCTCTCCCGGTGCGCCTCAGCCGCCGAACGCCCCTGGGGCGCCCGGCGCTCCCGGTTCGCAGGGTGGTGCCCCCGGTGCCGTGCACCATGCGGAGACCATGCTCGCCGGGCCCCCGGTGGGTGGGCCCGGTGCGCCTCCGCCGCCGCAATTCCCGGGCGCGCCCGGTGCGTTGGGCGGCCCCGGTATGCCGCCGGGCGCTCCGCCGCAGCCGATGGCGCCGGGCGCGGTACCTCCCGGAGCGATGCCTCCGGGTGCCATGCCGCACCCGGGGCAGCAGATGCCCGGTCAGCCCGCTCCCGGTCAGCCCATGCCCGCTCCCGGTCAGCCGTTCCCCGGGCAGCAGCAGCCCGCCTACGGCTATCCGCAGCAGGGGCAGCCGACCGTAGGACCCGGTTATCAGGCCGTGTTGCGGTACCGCGCGCCGGACGGTTCCGAGCAGCAGCTGATCCGGCGGTCCGCGCCGGGGACGCCGCACCCGGAGTGGCAGATCTTCCACGAGCTGCGCGGCATGAACATCCCGCCGGACCAAGTACTCGAACTGCACACGGAGTTGGAGTCCTGCGAACTGCCGGGCGCGTACTGCGCGCGGATGATCCGCGAACAGTGGCCGCAGGCCCGCATCGCGAGCATCGCGCCGTACGGCACGGATCACGCGAGCCGGCAGCAGGGGATGCGGGAACTCATCGCCCACCAGGGCGAGTTGCACCAGGTCGCCGACGGGCCGGCCCGACTCGCCCCGGTGCGGGCGCCGTTGCCGCCCGTGCAGCCGACGCCGCCGATCCCGCCGGAGGCGATCGCGCAGGAACTGGCGGGCGCCTTCGGGCCGGGCGTGTTCCGGTTCGAGCAGGCTGCGGTGTCCCGGCAGGGCGTACCGCCGGTCGTCGCGCACACGCTGGTCGCGGCGGGACTGCCGATGGACATGAGCCCGTTCTTCTGGGCGCAGGCCCAACCGGGGCGCCCCGTACCGACGTTGGCCGAACTCGCGCAGGAGCGCGGGGTGCGGCCGTCCGCCGACGCGGGCTCGTACCTCGTCATGGGCAGCGACTTCGGCCGCGCGATCTGCGTCCAGTACGGCACGGCCAACATCGTCGCCGTGCCCGTGGAGGCGGGGCCGGGCGGTGCGCCCGTACCGCCGCAGTTCGTGAACACAGGGCTGCCCGAGTTCGCGCGCTGTCTGGCGCTGCTGGGCCGGATGTGGCGACTGCGGTACGGGCTCAACCAGGAGCAGGCGGGCCGTTGGACCGTCGACTTCCAGGCGCAGCTCGCTTCGCTGGACCCGGCGGCGCTGGGGTCGCCGGAGAGCTGGTGGTCGGTGTTGCTGGAGCAGATGTGGGACGGGTTGTTGTGAACCCGATCCGCTGAACAGGCTGTATTGAGCTGTATTGGACTGTATTGAAGGGCCGGGCCCGGTCGTGTGATCGGGTCCGGCCCTTTTGTGTCGCCCGATGCCCGTGACCTGTCTGCGGAGTGTCGCGTTATGAACACTTACGCCCGATCCATCAAGATATGCGGCAAATCGTCATGTCGTGTCCGTCGGATGGAGAGGGGTTCCAGGATGAGCAGCGCATCGGTGTCACCACGTGGCTTCGTGGCAGTACGGGGGCGCGGCTACCGCCCCGACCAGGTCGACGCGTACGCGGCGGCGATCTCGCAGTACCGGGACGCGGCCTGGGAACGGGCCGCGCGGTTGACCGTACTGGCCAACGACATGGAGGCGGAGGCCGAGCGGATGCGGGTCGCCGTGTCCCGGCTGGCTCCGCAGACGTACGAGGCGCTGGGTGAGCGGGCGCAGCGGTTGTTCCAGCTGGGGGTGGAGGAAGCGGCGGCTCTACGGGAGTCGGCGCGGCGTGCGGCGGACGAACAGGTCGCGCGGGCCGAGGCGCGTGCCGCGAGCGTGCTCCAAGCGGCGCGCGACGACGCCGACGCGCTCCGCGCCGAGGTCGAGGAACGCGCCCGGCAGCGACTCCTCGCGGCCCGCGCCGAAGCCGACGACATCCGGGTCGGGGCTCGGCGCGAGGTGAAGGAGGGGCGCACGGAGGCGCTGGGCGCGTTGCGTGAGGTACGGCAGCGGACCGCCGGGATGTTGGGGGAGCAGGCCAAGGAGCACGAGGAGCGGTGGGCCCTGGCTGAGCGGGAGGCGGCGGAGCGGGCGGCTGCTCTGGATGCGCAGTACGCCGAGCGGGCGGCTCGGGCGGAAGCGGCGTTGAGTGAGGCGCAACAGGCTTTTGCCGAGGCGGAGTTGTCGGATCGGCGGCGGCAGGAGGAGGCGGCTGAGCGGGCGGCCGAGGTGGTGGCGGAGGCTCGGGTGCGGGCGGAGCGGGTTGCTCGGGATACGGAGCGGGTGCTGCGCGAGCATGGGGAGACCTGGGATGACGTGCAGGCGCATATGGATCATGTGCGGAGTAGTTTGACCGCGCTTACTGGGCGGGCTGCGGCGGAGTGAGCGGGGGCGCGGTGCGCGGCTGAGCTAGTCGTCGCCGGAGGGAGCGGTCATGTCCCAGACGATGTAGTGGTACCGGATCCCGCCGTCTTCGGAGCCCAGCCACTCGACGGCCGCCAAGTGGTTCGCGCTGGTCGGCATGCAGAACCATGTCCCTTCCAGGCCGGGGACCATCCACCCTGTCGATGACGGACTCTCGAGGGCTTCCGCGCAGGTCTTTGGAGTTGCCCCCTTACGGGTGTCGGCCACGCGCCCGTTCATGGCCGAGAATTCGTCGCCACCGTCCCACGCCATGTCAGGGTTCTTCACCGACGCTCCGACCGTGCCGTGTTCGAGGTCGGCGCTGTATCCGTCGAGGAGCGTGAAATCCCCTGTCTTTAGGATCTTCGTCGTCTGCGAGGGTGACGGTGACGGAGACGATGTGGTCACGACATCGTCGGCTGGTGTCTCTGTGGGTGTCTCGGTGGGATCGGCGGCCGCCTGCTCCTGGGACGTCGTCGGCGACGTGACGGGCGCGCCGTGTGAGCCGTTGTTCCCTGACTGCGTGATCAGCGTGACGACCAGGCCGAACACGGGGATCACGATGCCGACGACCCACCACGACCACTTCGGCGGCCCGTGGCCGGGTTCCGGAGGTTCCGGGAGGGTGGGCCGTGGCGGCTGCGACGGCATCGGTGGGTGTGCTGGTGCCGCGTCCGGCTCGCGCGTCATGGCGGTACGCCCCCGTAATCAGTCCCGCGTCTGCGTCCGAAGATCCTTACGGT
Organism: Streptomyces colwelliae; assembly: GCF_048158785.1. Taxonomy (NCBI): domain Bacteria; kingdom Bacillati; phylum Actinomycetota; class Actinomycetes; order Kitasatosporales; family Streptomycetaceae; genus Streptomyces; species Streptomyces colwelliae. The sequence goes on from NZ_JBLTJC010000436.1 coordinate 3,431, forward strand.
ACACAGCCGATCAAGTGCGCGTTGTGAATTTCGGACCGCCTCCAGCCTAATCGCCGTGATCCGCGCAACAAGGTGTCGGGTTGGGGACCTCGAACGGGGCCAGGGTGTTGCCCACCGCCGGGACCAGGGCCAGGATCAGGTGGCCCTCGCGCCACTCAGGGCGTACGTGGTCCTGGGTGAGGATCGGGGTGGTGGGGTCCGGGGTGGTCAACGGGGCTCCTACCACCGTCAGTTGGTCGATCGCCGTTGACTTCAGTAGGTCGGCCACGGTGACTGTTCCGGTGAGGCGTTCCACGCCGGCGTAGAGCACCGCCCGGCCCGACCGGCGCGCCGCGTGTTCCGCCGCGGCCGCGGCAGCCGCCTCGGCGGGACCGTGTCTGCGGTCGTGCAGGGCCGCGCCCATCTCCGTCGCCGTGAGCCGTTGCCAGGTCTCCTCCGCTGAGCCCTCCTCCGGCAGGGCGAGTGAAACCGCCGTACCCCTCCGCCCCTCCGTCCGGATCAGGTGAGTACAGGCGACCGTCCCCGGTGGAAGCTCAAGGGTGGTTCTCAGGTCGCGGATCAGGTGGTCCGACTCGCGGAGGGTGGTCGTGCCGGCGTCCACCCCGATGACGGGGTGGACGCCGGACGGGTCGTAGGACGTGGTCATGCGGGGAGGACCCACATCGGGTTGGAGTAGAACCAGAGGTCCTTCCACGGGTCGGCGTCGCCGAGGACGTCCATCGCGGGGCCTGCGGGGTCTACGGCCGCTCCGTTGATGCCTACGGCGGAGCGGTTGCCGTCGGTGCCGCGGAGGCGGACGTAGACCGGCTTGTCGAGGCGGCCGAGGGAGTACGTGAGGCGGACGGTGCCGGTGGACTTGTCGACCTCGAAGGACTTGACGACCTTTGTCGTCGGGGTGGCGAACACATCGCGGTCCTTGACCGGGCCGGTGACGTCGCCCTGGATGACGTCGACTCGGGCCAGAGTCGGTTGGAACTGGGCCCAGTTGGGGCCGTTGGACAGGCTTATCCTGATGGTCAGGTCCACCTGTGCGCCTCGGCGTACGTGCAGCGTGCCGCCGAGGGTGACCTCGCGGCCGCCGTAGGAGAGGCGGGCGTCGAGGCCGCTGATCAGGCCGCCGTGGTCGACCCAGACGCGGCCCGCGCGGATGCCGTCCATGACCGCCTTGTAGGCGAAGGACGATGCGCCGACGTGGGTGCGGGAGTACTGGCCCGGCCAGAAGTCGGTGTCGGTGAGGCTGACGCCGGTGCCGTAAACCGGGTCCTCGTAGCGGCCGTTGGCGTTGAAGTCGCCGCCCGGGCCGCGTACGGCGGTGTCCGCGTAGACGTTGTGCGAGTCTGAGTTGGCGGTGATCCACCAGGGCTTGCCCTCGGCGAGGAGGCTGTCCCACAGGCCGCCGACCGTCGACGTCATCCAGTCGAAGCCGCCCCAGGTGCGGTAACTCTCCAGCGGGTAACCGGGGAAGGAGTCCGCGCTCGGGCTGCCGTCGTAGATGCCGCGTCCGCCGCCCGGGCCGTTCGGCTTCGGGATGCCGCCCGCCTGGTGGCCGGGGGCGCCCTCCATGCCGACCGCGATCGTGGGCTGTGCGTCCCGCCAGCCGCGGATCTCGTGCGGGGAGTCGATGCCCTTGCGCGCCGGGTGGTTGGCCAGGAACAGCGCGTCCTTGACCTTGCGGCGGCGGACCTGGTCGGCGAGGAAGTTGACGCCCGCGATGGCGAGGGCCTCGTTGGCGGGCGAGTTGCCGCTCGCGTTCTTCACGCTGCCGTCGAAGGAGTTCTCGAACTCCTTGAGTACGGCCACCTCGTTGGAGCCCGGGTGTACGAACACCGTGCCGTGCTCTGCGCCCGGGATGTTCCACTCCAGGCCCTGGAAGACGAGGGTGTCGTCGGTCTGGTCGCGGGCCTCGACGATGTCCGGATTGACCTTCTCCACACCGATCTTGGCGTGCGTGACGCTGCCGTGGTCGGTGATGACCATCCAGTCCAGGCCGTGCGCGTTCGCCTGGCGTACGTGGTCGATGACCCGGTACTTCGCGTCGCTGCTGTACTGCGTGTGGATGTGGTGGTCGCCGGCCAGCCACAAGTAGCCACCGCCACGCGACTTCTGGGTCGCCTGCTGCCGCGCCGCCGCCTGCTGGGCCGACGCGGCTGCCTCCCCCGCGCCGGCGAGCACGCCGCCCGCCGCGAGTCCCGCGCCCAGCAGGCCCGTTCGGCGCAGCATGCCTCTCCGGGACAGCTGACTGGGCGTCAACTCCTCGTCCGGTACGGACGTGTCGAGGGCGGGCGGCAGTGACGAGGTGTCCCCGTCCCCGTGGTGGTGATGGTGGTGGTGACCGTGGTCGCCGTGACTGTGGCCGTGGCTCATGTTCAACTCCCGCTGAATGCAGGGACCTTCACGCTCGGACGTGCAGAGTCTGGAAAGGAGCGGTGAACAGCGGGAGTCGAGGTGGTGGTGTGGCAAAGAACGAGTCATGCACGGCTATGACGACAGTCACGCGGGGCTTTTGCGTCGGTCATGCGGTGTCTCGCCGTGTGTCCCGCCACTGTCGCTCCGTACCGCGCCCGCCAGGATCCACCCCTCCATCGCGTCGTACCGCCTGCGCTGTTCCTCCTCCTTGCGACGGCCCGAGGCGACCGTGCCCAGCCAGCCGCAGGCGAAGCCGAGGGGGATCGTGACCAGGCCCGTCGTGGTGAACGGGAACCAGGTGAAGTCGGTGTTCGGGAAGGCGGCGGCGGGCGAGCCGGAGACCAGGTTGGTGCCCGGCATCAGCAGCAGGACGGAGAGGGTGCCGCCGATGAGCGTGCTGAGCAGGCCCGTTCGGGTGTAGCGGCGCCAGAAGAGGCTGTAGACGAGGGCGGGCGCTATGGCCGAGGCGCCCAGGCAGAAGGACAGGGTGACGAGGGGTTGCAGGCCCCGGTGCTGGATCAGTGTCGCGAGCAGGATCGCCGGAACGCCCACCGCCAGCGCCGAGTAGCGGGCCAGTGTCATCTCGCGGCGGACCGGCATCTCCTGGACCCGGGTCGCGAAGACGTCGTGGGCAAGGGAGTTGGCGCAGGCGAGGATCATCCCGGCGACGGAGGCGAGCAGGGTGAGGAAGATCGCCGTGGTGACGGTGGTGAAGAGGAGGGTCTCCGCCGTCGACACGTCGGCCCCGAACACCGCCCGGGAGCCGAGGAGATACGCCGTGTTGCCCTGCGGGTCGGCCTGCGCGATCGCCGCCCGGCCGAGCAGCGCCGTCGCACCGAACCCGACGACCGTCACGATCACCACGAACAGCGCCACGCTCGACACCGCCCACGACATCGACCGCCGCACCTGCCGGGCGCTCGACGCGGTGTACATGCGCATCGTGATGTGCGGGAGGCAGGCGCCGCCGATGACGACCGTCAACTGTGAACTGATCATGTCCAGCCGGGGACTTGGTCCGCCCGCGAACTCGAGTCCCGAGTGCAGGAAGGCCGGTCCGACCCCGCTCCGCCGCGCCGCCGTGTCGAAGAAGGCGCCCAGGTCCCAGTGGAAACGGTTCAGTACGAGGGCGGCGATCACGATGCCCGACCCGAGCAGCATCACGATCTTCAGGATCTGGATGAGGGCGGTGCCCTTCATGCCGCCGATCGCCGCGTAGCTGATCATCAGCGCGCCCAGGCCGATGATGCAGCCGGTCTGGAGGAAGTCGCTGGAGAAGCCGAGGATGAACGCCAACAGCTGTCCCGCGCCCGCGAGTTGCACCAGCATCAGCGGCAGCAGGGCGATGATCGTCACCGTGCACGCGACGATCCGCACGGACCGCCCCGGCATCCGGCGGGCGAGCGCGTCGCCCATCGTGAACCGGCCCGCGTTGCGCAGCGGTTCGGCCAGCAGGAACATCAGCAGCATCAACGACAGGGCCGTGCTCAGCGCGAGCACGACGCCGTCGTAGCCGTACAGGGCGATCACCCCGCCCGTGCCCAGGACGCTCGCCGCGGAGATGTAATCACCCGCTATGGCAAGGCCGTTGCGCAGCGGGGAGAGGGAGCCGTACTCCGTGTAGAACTCGTCGAGGTCGTCGCGGTCGGGGCCCGTCATCACACACAGCAGCAGCGTGATCGTGGCGACGCTGGTGAAGGCCACCAGCGACATGGTCTGCGAGGAGTCCCTGAGGCCGGTCATCGAGATCGCCGAGGCCGTCGCGGGCATCGCGGTCATCGTGCCGCCTCCCGTCTGGCGTCCAGTTCGGCCTGTCTGCGGAAGCGGTCCGCGAGCGGGTCGACGCGACGGCGGGCCGTGTGCTCGTAGAGCCCTATCGCCAGCCAGGTGACGGGCAGTTGGACCAGCGCGAGCAGCAGCCCGGTGGGCACACCGCCGGTGGCGGTGCTCGTCATCAGGGCGGGCGCGAACGCGGAGAGGCCGAGGAAGAGGCAGAAGTAGCCGAGCGCGGCGGTGGTCGCCACCCGCCGCTGACGGCGGTACGCGCCGCGCAGGATGCGCAGATCGCTGTGGTTGCCGAGGGCGGGGCGACGCGGGAGGCGGCGGCGTTCGGGCGGGGGC
>NZ_JBLTJC010000437.1:0-7915 GCF_048158785.1 Streptomyces colwelliae
GTCACCCCACTCCCCGTACTGGAACGCCAGGCCGCTGCCGCCCTCGTCCAGGCCGACGACTGCCTGCGCACCAGCCGCGAGGAACTCGCCTTCGCCGAGGCCCGGTTCGGGGCGACGGCCGTCGAACCGTTCGTACGAGCCCTGCGGGAAGCCGAGCGTGAGCTCTCCGCCGCCTTCGCGATACGCCTGCGCTACGGCCAAGGGGTCCCGGAAGAAGAAGCCGCCCGGCGACAGGCCCTCGCCGGCATCGTCGGACGCTGCGCCGAAGCCGGACGGCGACTGGACACGGAAGCACCGGCGTTCGATCAACTCCGGGCGCTGGAGCGGGAGATGAACGAGGCGCTCGGCGTCGCGGAGGCACGGTTCCGCGAACTGACCGGCCGTACAGGGGGCGTGGCAGCCACACTCGCCGGCCTACAGCACCCTCACTACCCAGCACCCGCAACCCCGATCTCGACCCCAACCCCAACCTCGACCACGACCACGACCACGAGCGTCACCGGATACGTCGAACAGGCCAAGGACCGGCTCGTGTTCGCCACCACCCACCTCAACCAGGCCCGCCAGGCCGCCGACTTGGGACACACCGGCGAAGCCATCCGCTCCCTCCGCGCCGCCGAGGGCGCCATCAGCCAGGCCGACACCTTCCTGAACGCCGTCGACCGGCTCGCCAACTCACTCGCCGCCGCGGCCGAGTTGGTACCGGCCGCACTCACCGGCGCGGAAGCCGAGATCGCCAGGGCGACAACCAAGACGCCCACCGGTCCGCTCCGCACCCGCCTCGCCCACGCCCACACCACCCTCGCCGCCGTACGAGAAGAACTGACCGGCGACCGCTCCCACGACCACGACCCCCTCGACGCCCTGCGCCGCATCGTCCAGGCCCTGCTGCCGTTGAGCGGGACGCGGGACGGGGTCCTCGGTGCCGCCGCGTGGCTCGTGGGGCGGAGCGACGTCGGCTCGGCGGACGGTTTCGTGGCGACGCACCGGGGTGCCGTGGGCGCAGAGGCCCGGACCCGGCTTGCCGAAGCGGAACTGCTGCTCAAAACCGACCCCGCCGCAGCCGGCGTACCCGCGCTGGAGGCCAGGGAGTCGGCCGAGCAGGACGTCCGGGTGCACGGGAACCCGTACGCCGGTGCCGCCGGCGAGCACACCAGCGGGGTCGGCGGGGCGGTCCTCGGCGGGATCCTCCTCGGCGAGGACCCGGACGGCGGCCCACCCCTCACCTTCGGCGGACCGGCCACCCGGAAACGCCGGGGCCTTCCACCGACGTAGAACACCCGCCCCAGCACAACCAGCACAATCAGAGCAGCCGGAGCCGTCAGCGCGGTCGGAGTCGTCAGAACAGGCTCAGCAACGCCTCCGCCGGATCCACCATCCCGTTCTCCCCGTCCGGCAACGGCAGTTCGAACCACACCGTCTTTCCGCGTGGTGTCCGGCGTGAGCCCCAGGCCGCCGACAGCAGGCCGACCAGTTGGAGGCCCCGGCCGCCCTCGTCCGTGTCGCGGGCGCGGCGGCGGCGTGGCTGGACCAGGCCCGCGTCCCAGACCTCGCACACCAGGGTGCGGTCCAGCAGCAGCCGCAGCCTGATCTCGCCCTCGCCGTACCGCAGCGCGTTCGTCACCAGTTCGCTGACGAGCAACTCGGTGGTGTCGATGAGGGGTTCGAGGTCCCAGGACTTCAGCTGGGCGCGGGCGTACTCGCGGGCGCGGCCCACGCTGCGTGGTTCGCGCGGCAGGGTCCAGTCGCCGACCGAGTCGGCCGGCAGGCCCTGGACGCGGGCCATGAGGAGCGCGATGTCGTCCTCGCCGTGGTGGGTGTCGAGGGTGCTGAGGACGTGGTCGCAGACGTCCTCCAGGTCGCGGTGGGTGTCCGCGTTCAGGGCCGTCCTGGCGTGGGGGTGGTCGTCGGACGTATGGCGATTGCGCGTCGCCGGGTCCGTCAGCGCGCCTACGAACGCCTGGAGGCCCTCGTCCAGGGGGTGGTCGCGGGATTCGACCAGTCCGTCCGTGTAGAGCGCCAGCAGTGCGCCTTCGGGGAGTTCGACCTCGACCTCCTCGAAGGGTTCGCCGCCGACTCCCAGGGGCATGCCGGGCGGGACGTCGAGCATGAGCGCGGCCTCGCCCGGTTCCACCAGGACCGGCGGGAGGTGGCCCGCGTTGGCGAAGGTGCAGCGCCTGGTCACCGAGTCGTAGACCGCGTAGATGCAGGTAGCCAGGTATACCTCCGCCAGGTCCGCCTCTCGGGGGCGGCGGGCCGCCCGGGTGGCCTGCTGGACTCCGCCGGGTGTGCCCAGGCCGCGGGCGATCTCGTCCAACGCCGAGAGGACTTCGGCCGGTTCGAGGTCCAGGAGGGCCAACGTGCGGACCGCCGTGCGGAGTTCGCCCATCGCCACCGCCGCGCGTAGACCTCGGCCCATCACGTCTCCCACCACCAACGCCGTGCGGTGGCCGGGGAGTTCGATGACGTCGAACCAGTCGCCGCCGACCTCCGTCGCCGCGTTCCCGGGCAGGTAGCGGCAGGCGATGTCGAGGCCGGAGGCCTCCGGGTCGCCGGGCGGGAGCAGGGACCGTTGCAGTATCAACGCCCGTTCGTGCTCGCGCCGGTACAGCCGGGCGTTGTCGATACAGACGGCGGCCCGCGCCGCCAGCTCCACCGCGAGATCCCGGTCCCGGTCCCCGAACGGCTCGCTGCCCTTCGTACGGGCGAACTGCGCGAGTCCTACGACGGTGTCGTGGGCGACCATCGGCACGGCCAGCGTGGACTGGACCGGGCCGCCCTCCTCGGCGGGGACGTACTGCGGGCGGGCGGTGCGCAGGGCGTCCGCGCAGGGCGAGTTGAAGGGGTAGTGGTGGACCGCGCCCACGGCGACGGGTGCGCCGCCGCCTACGAAGGGGGCGTCGGAGACCGCGCTGGCGAAGGCCACCCGGCGGAGTTCCGCGCTGCCGTCGGCGCGGCCGGGCGGGGTCTCGTCGCCGGCGAGGAGGCCCTGGTAGAGGTCGACGGTCGCGAGGTCGCAGAAGCCGGGGACGACGACGTCGAGGAGTTCGCGGGCCGTGGTCTCCAGGTCGAGGGAGTTCCCGATGCGGGCGCCGGCCTCGTTCAGAAGGGCGAGATTGCGCCGCGCGGAGGCGGCCTCGCGGGCGGCGGCGCGGCGGGCGGTGACGTCGGTGCCGAGCCAGGCGATGCCGATGGGGCGGCCGCTGCCGCTGTGCACGCGGTAGAGGTTGATGGACCAGTGGCGGCGCTCTTCGGAACCGGGCACGAAACCGGTGACGTGCATGTCCGTGATGGAGTTGCCGGTCTCCAGGACGCGGCGCAGGGTCGCGGTGACCCGCTCGGCCTCGGGGCTCTGGAGATAGTCCTGGACGCCGTTGCCGCGGTGGTCGTCGGGGGAGCCGCCGAAGGTGTTGGCGATCTGCTGGTTGGCCCGCCGGACCCGCAGGTCGGGGTCGATCAGCAGGAACCCGAACGGAGATTGACCGAATATCGACTGCGAGGCGGCGAGGTCGGTCTCGATGCGACGCAGGATGCGGACGTCGACGACGATGCAGACGGCGGCCCGCTCGCCCTCCTCGGTCCGGGTCGGCATCACATAGACCTCGGCGAGACCCTCCTTGCCCGGCTCGCCCCCGGCGGTCTCCGGCACCTTGAAGGGGACCACTCCGGTCCACTCCCGGCCGTCCAGGATCTCGGCCATCTTCCGCTGGCCGCGCTCGTGCAGTTCGGGGTCGACGAACGCCTCGATGGGATCCATGCCCACCGCGCGTTCCGTGGGGATGCCGAACAGCTGCTCGGCCCGCAGGCTCCACTGGTCGACGAGCCCGTCGGGGCCTATGGAGAAGGAGGCGACCTTGATGTAGTCGTAGATCGAGCCGGGCGGGCTGCTCTGCCACATGGCGTCGCCGACGGTCATCGCGTCGCCGCCGGACATGCCGGCCATGACGTCCGCGGCGGACACGCCGTCGCCGCCGGGCACGTCGATGTGACCCGCGGCCTCAGCCCTCGCGCGGTCCGACGGGTCCTCGGACTCCGTGGCCTTCGCTGGTATCTCGCTCACGCGAACCGTCCCCTCCAGCTCACCGCGTCCGGCACCGGTCACCGGGGGCGGCTGCCCGCAGTATCCAGCACTACGGCGCCGCACAACACGGTGTTCACGATCACAGGACAATCCCGATGCATTTCGGACCTGCCTGCGACAACACTCCCAGTCTTCTAACCAGCGGACACGCAGTCGAACCACGCCTGACGACAACCGTCACAGGCCTGAACCAGTCGATGGACACGGCTGTCCGGTTCGTACAGCTGTGTTCGCCCTCGGCTCACCTGGGTACGGCCAGTTCGAACCACACCGTCTTGCCCGTCTGCCCGGGCCGGGTGCCCCAGCGGACGCAGGCGCCGGCGACCAGTTGGAGACCCCGGCCGCTCTCGTCCTCGGGGCGGGCGACGCGCTCGCGGGGCGGATCGGGCAGCGGGTCGGAGACCTCGACCAGCAGCACACCGGCCGCGTCGGCGGGCCGGACCAGCCGGACGCCGATGGGGCCGGTGGCGTGCCGCAGCGCGTTGGTCACCAGCTCACTGACCAGCAGCGCCGCGATGTCGGCGAGGGCGTCGAGGTCCCAGTCGCGCAACTGGCCGCGGACGGCGGAGCGCGCGGTGCGGACGGCTCCGGGCTCCGCGGGAAAGGTCCACTCGGCGCAGTCGCCTTCGGTGTCGATCAAGCCGATCACATCCCGGGCCAGCCAGCTCACCCATGTCCGATTTCATGGGGTTAATGGGCACATACCCGATATCCAGGGCCCGGTACCGTCCCCAAGGGCGCACTGTGGCACGAACGGCGTACGCCGATCCCGGCGCGCTCCACCATCTCGGTCCACGACGACTTCAGCGCGCCCCGGCGTCCAGCAGCGCGAGCGCCTCCCGTACGGCGGGCACGTCCTGGTCGAGCCAGTCGACGGTCCAGATGTCGGCGGGGGCGAGCCAGCGCAGTTCGTCGTGGTCCTCCAGCGGCTCGGGCTCCGCCGAGCCGGGGAGCAGCCGAGCCGTCCAGACCTGGAGGACGTACGGCGGCTTCAGCGGCCACTGCCCCGGGACGCGCTCCACGGTCTCGGCGTCGACGCCGAGTTCCTCGCGCAACTCGCGCACCAGCGCCGCGTCGGGACGCTCGCCGGGCTCGACCTTGCCGCCGGGGAGTTCCCAGCGCCCGGCCAGTTCGGGGGGTGCGCTGCGGCGGGCGGCGAGCAGTCGGCCGCCGTCGAACAGGGCGGCCCCGACCACCACGATCCGTGTCGTCATGCGCCGGAGCCTACGGGGCGCGGGGGCGCGGTCAGTTGCGGGTGGCGTCCTCGCTCTGCCCGATCCGCTCGACCCAGTAGAGCTGCTTGTGCCCGCGGTCGTCGAGGCTGTCCGCGACCTTCTGGGCCTCGGCGCGGGTCGCGTACCGCCCCACGCGGTAGCGATTGCCGTTGTCGTCCTGCCGTATCACGAGCCAGGGAAGAGTGATCGTGCCGTCGTTCATCGCCATCGCGCCCCTCCGCCTCCTGCTCGCGGTTCGTGCCGTGCCCCACCCCATAAGGAAACCGCAATCCGCATATGCCGGAGCCTACGCCTAACCTTCACGCAGCGAATACGGCTTTTCACAAAGAGGTACGCAACCAGCCAGGACGGAGGGGGCGCACGACGGCGAACGCGCCGCTGGCGCACCTCGATGCATCCGGTGAGAGGCACGCTACAGGTGCCGTGAACGACCTGCGAGAAAGACCGGAATCCAACGGCGCGCAGGGCAGGGCGGATTGGCGGGTTCCGGCGACAAATGCCGTAAGGGGTGGACTACTTCACACTGGGCGCACTACTCGGTGCGCTACTTGACCGGCAAGTGGTAGGCGATCCGGTAGCGGTCGGCCGGGACCACGACATCGGCCGTCTCCACCGGGCGGCCCGAGGCGTAGTACGTGCGCTGGATGACCAGGACCACATGCCCGGGGACTCCCCCCAGGGCGAGCAACTCCTCGGCGAGGCCCGGCCGGGCGCCGACCTCCTCGGTGACGTTGTCCACGACGACGTCGATGGCGCGCATCCGCTCGACGACCCCCATGCCGCCGAGCGGCCCCTCCTCGGGCAGCATCACGGGCGTACGGCCGGTCACCGCGAGGGGCTCCCAGGACGTGGAGAGCATCATCGTCTCGCCGGCGTCCCGGAACACGTACTTCGTGCACATCACGCGCTCACCGGGCTGGAGCGCGAGCCGCTCGGCGATGGTGCCGCCGGCCTCGACCTGCTCACTGCTGGACTCCCAGGTGCCACGCGCCTCCCCCTCGGCCTGCTCCTGCCGGAACGGGGTCGCACCGGCCGGCGGCCGGAACCCGGAGCGGGAGACGCGCCGCGGCACGGGACGTTCACGTACGTACGTCCCCGACCCGGAGCGGCCCTCGACCAGCCCCTCGGCCATCAGCACCTTGCGCGCCTCCAGGGCGACCGTGTCGGAGACCCCGTACTCCTCGCGGATCCTGGCCTGCGAGGGGAGCCGGGTGTGCGGGGGCAGCTGGCCGTCGACGATCTTCTTGCGGAGATCACCCGCGACGCGCAGATACGCCGGCTGCTCACCGAATGTCACTGGCCGCTCCCATCAGGTTGTACAGACAGCAACAGCCTGGCAACCGTGGGTTGTGCCATGCAAGCAAAGGCCAGAGAATCACTCGATGTGATGACTTATCCCCGGTGTGGGCTTTACCCAGGCACTTTCTCCCCGCTATAGGAGCCGTCACACCTCCATGCCGCCGGCGTCTCCCCCGCCGTCCCCGCCACCGTCGTTCTCGTCGTACGACGGAGGGGTCGTGGCGAGCCCCAGAGCCTTGCGTGCGGTCACCGACTTCTGGGGGTCGATCAGGTCGGCGCCCTTGTCGTAGTGCGCGTAGAACTCGTCGGCGTCGGAGGCCGCGGCCGCCTCCGCCCACTCCTTCTGCGCCGCCCGCAGATCCTTGACCAGGGCCGCGACCGGCTTCTCGGAAGCAGCGGGCCACTCATGGCTGTCGAGCAGGTCGGCCTGCCGGGTCAGCGCCGTCGAGACCCGGCCCGCCCAGGCCTTGTGCCCCGGCAGGTCGTCCTCGACGTACTGGGCGTCGGGTGCCGAGTCCAGCGCCGAGTTGAGGACGTGGGCCGCCTTCAGATACACGACCTGGTCGGAGTCGAGGGTCGTGGCGTCGTTGCGCAGCGAACCCCCGGGCAGGCTCGCCTCCTCGTCCGTGTTGCCGAACACGCAGGTGATCTCGCGGTCGCCCAGGCTCCAGCTCTGCGAGGTCGGGGTGACGTAGTAGATGTCCACGTCGTCGGGTACGGCCCAGCCGTCCATGGCGTAGGTGTCCTGGAGCGCGTAGCACTTGTCGTCGGCGGTGGCGGTGACCTTCTTGTCCCCGGGGTACGAGCCGCCGCCCATCCGCACGACGGCGAACACCTCACCGTCGTGCTCGCCGTCGCAGGACACCACGTCGAAGTCGTACGTCATGCCCTCCAGCGAACCGCTGGGCGCGTCGAAGCACTCGCCCTTCACGGGAGAGGTGCTCGAGTTGGTCCGCGCGCTGTCCTTCACGCCGTCCCAGACGTCGCTCGCCACGCCGGTCGCCCCGAGCACCCACACGATCAGCCCGAACGCCGACAGCACCATGCCGGCCGCCGCCATGCTCCGGCCGCGCTCGCCCCGCTTCTTGATCTGGTTCAGCGCGACCAGCCCGAGGACGAATCCGACACCCGGCACGCAGCACAGGATGCCGAGCACGAGGGCGGCGACGGACATGCCGTTGAGGGGCGCGGGGGTGTTGTACGGGGTGTAGCCCTGGGACCAGGTCTGGTAGGGCTGGGGTCCGTAGGGACTCGGGGGACCCTGAGGAGCTTGCGGGCCTTGGGGGTACGGGGCGTAGGG
>NZ_JBLTJC010000438.1:0-7910 GCF_048158785.1 Streptomyces colwelliae
TACCTGAACCTCGGGCGCGGGTGCTGGTGTTGTCGCTGGCGCTCGCGGGCGGGCTCACGGCCGTAGGAAAGGGGGCGTGGGGGGTGTGACCCCCACGCCCCCGCACCAAGGACTACTTCACCGGCCTGATCCCCAACGGCCCCGCGATCTCCTCCGCCATCACCGCACCCGCCTCGAACTCCAGCGTCGTAGGAGAACTGCCACCACCCCCCGCTCGTCATGCGGACATACATCAGCCAGCCAGGGCAATCCGGTCTGGCCAAGTAATCATTTTGAGCCATTCCAATTCATTGAGCATCCAGTTCTTTCATGGACGCTTAAGGTGACTTTGCCATGCGGGCACCAGAGAAGGGGAATGCATGTTACGTCCTGGACTCGCACGAAGAGGAGTCACCTTGGCTTCGTTTGTCCTCCTCCTTTCATTCAGCCTTTGGGAACCAAGCGCCCAGGCCGACGACGGGGGCCTGATAGAACTCAACCCGAGCACGGCAAGCAGCGCATCAGAGGCGCCACCGTCCAAAATGGATTCGTCACTCTTCGACGATTCGGAGAATTGCTCCGTAATTGCGGGATCGACGAATTCCGGGACGACTACGACATGCGCTCATGTCACGTCCACCTCAGTGGTCAAGTCCACTCTCGACTCACAGATCAGTCCACGCGCGGCCACGAGTTGCACGATTACGGCCAACACGTGGACGTCACAGCGGATGGGCTACTGCTTCAGCATCGGCTTCACAATCAACAGTTGGGACGAAGAAGGCGAACCGCTGGGGACAGCTACCGCAGTAGTCATGGGCTCGGCCCAGTTGGACCCACGTAGCGGCACATGGACCGAGGACGACCTCATCAGCGTTCCTACCGCTTCGGGGAACATGGTCAACGCTTTCGCAACATTTTCCGCTTCCTGCACGTCCCCGTGCACTGCGGATCAACCCGTGGCGTGGACGACGGGAGCCATGCCCATGGTGGCGCCAGAATCCCTGCCGGATTCCATCACCTATACCGACATCCCGGCTGCCGGAACCGAAAACTTCATAAGGACCGCTTACAATTTCAATCTCCTTCCCGCCAGTGGCGCCGTGACCATCAATGATGCCAACTGGAGCAGCACCCAGCAGATCCGATGCGACACCACCATGAAGAACAGCACTGGCGCGCTCGCTCCTGGCTGCGCAATCCCAGCTTTCAAGCCGAACTACAACTTTGACGTAGCCACCTACGGCGCTGCAGGCTACTTGTACTACTTCACGCAGCACTATTGGACGGCCTACGACGCGTCCACCGGCGCAGGAATCAAGAAGGGTACTGCGGCAGATCCGTTTATGTACCAGTACGGGTCGTCCGACGCCCATCAGGCCAAGACATGTGGGACTGGGGCCAGCAGGGCGTTCATCCCCAAGCCGGGAAGCGTGGTGGATGATTCCTGCGACGAATTCCCCTTCGCCATGACCGCAGAGGGCGGAATCGATGGCGGCCTTTGCGGCGAGGTGGTACCTCAACAGGCCACGGACGGGTCATGGAAAATGTACGCCGCGTATTCAGATATACCCGTCACCCTCAAGGAACCGTGCGTCCGGGGTCATGTACCCAGTGCAGAGAACAGCAAGGCCGACAGTGACCTCGGAGTATGGATCCAGCAGGAGCGAATTATCGATCTCGACTACTTCTCTGTATCGACGACCATGTCGTAGACTGCACCACGAATAGGCCAGCCCGGCAGTCTCGCCATACAACAGGCGGGACTGCCGGGCTGGCCAAATTCGATTCCGGCAACCAGTCGAACCAATGAGGACAGAATAATGGAAGCCCTTGAGGAATTTCTACTTCAAAACACCCCGGAGTCTTTCATGATTACCTTCACTCGAAGCACTTTCGACGCAGAGATTGCACACCGCTACGGCGCCCCAGAATCTGACATCGAAACCTTAAGCGGAGAAGAGGCCGACGGACTGATCGGACGCTCCGGGCCCGGCTCCCTGCTTCGCGTTGGCAGTATTCCCGGGTGGGGCTTCGGATATGAACCGTACGGCGCACAGGGCTGGAACGAGAAAATCCTTTCGGCACTTTCCGCCGAAACAGAGACTGTCTTTTTCTCCACAATCTCAGGTCGCACAACTGTTGGCCGCTGGATGAACAGCAGGATGGTCGAGTCGTTCAGCATGGATGGCCCGCAGACATTGCATCACACCGGGCCCGCCACACTTTTCGAACAGGCTGACATGGAATCAAGTCGCAGCGGAAAAGCGCGTGGGCTGAGCGCCGTCCACCGGTACGTCGGAGCAAGTCTCAGCAGCGAGGACTTGAACACTACGCTGCTTACGACTTGGCTCCCCCCTGTTCCTTTGAAGCCGCGGAAGCCCAGCGCCACACCGTCACAAGACCTCGGACCAGCTATCTGACCGCTCGTTTGGCAGCATGTGCCCCGTACACGCGGTATGAGGCGCAACATACTCACCGCGCCCCACAACGTCCGGGAAAAGAACGCCAGTTGACTACTTCACCGGCCTGATCCCCAACGGCCCCGCGATCTCCTCCGCCATCACCGCGCCCGCCTCGAACTCCAGCGTCTCGTCACCCATGACGCTCTGGTCCGTGTCCAGGCCGTCCAGTTCCGGGAGGGGCTGGTTGAGGCGGACGTGGGCGACCAGGGACTGGAGGGCACGGAGGGACGCCGAGGCCGTGGAGCCCCAGTTGGAGAAGTAGGAGAACTGCCACCACCACAGGGCCTCCGTGGTGCGGCCGGCGCGGTAGTGGGCCATGCCGTGGCGGAGGTCGGTGATGACGTCCGCGAGGTCGTCGGAGATACGGGCCGGTACGGGGGCCTTGCGCGGCTCGTAGGGGTCGAAGACCTCCGAGTACACGTCGATCGGCTCCAGCATCACCGCGAGGCGCTCGCGGATCTCGTCCACGTCCGGCTCCGGGCCCAGGTCGGGCTCGTAGCGCTCGTCCGGGACGATGTCCTCGTGCGCGCCCAACCGGCCGCCCGCCAGGAGGAGTTGGGACACCTCCAGGAGGAGGAAGGGGACCGCCGAATCGGGGTCCTCGCCCTTCGCTACCTCCGACACGGCCACCAGGAAGCTCTCGACCTGGTCCGCGATCTGGACCGCGAAGTCGTCCGGGTCCGGATCGGTGGCATGCAGCGTGGCGTCAGACATCTAGGAGTCGTCTCCCCTCGAAGGCGCGGCCGAGGGTCACCTCGTCCGCGTATTCCAGGTCGCCACCCACCGGGAGGCCGCTGGCCAGGCGGGTGACCTTGAGGCCCATGGGCTTGATCATGCGGGCGAGGTACGTGGCCGTGGCCTCGCCCTCAAGATTCGGATCCGTGGCAAGGATCAGTTCCGTGACCGTACCGTCGGCCAACCGCGCGAGAAGTTCTCGTATACGCAGGTCGTCGGGTCCGACACCCTCGATCGGGCTGATCGCGCCGCCCAGGACGTGGTACTTGCCCCGGAACTCACGCGTGCGCTCGACCGCTACGACGTCCTTCGGCTCCTCGACCACACAGATCACCGTGAGGTCGCGGCGCGGGTCGCGGCAGATGCCGCACAGCTCTTCCTGCGCGACGTTTCCGCAGGTCGCGCAGAAGCGGACCTTCGCCTTGACCTCCATCAGGCACTGCGCGAGCCGCCGTACGTCCGTCGGCTCCGCCTGGAGGATGTGGAAGGCGATCCGCTGCGCGCTCTTGGGACCGACGCCGGGGAGTCGCCCCAATTCGTCGATGAGGTCCTGGACCACGCCTTCGTACAACGGACTGCCTGCCCTTCCTGGAGTCGTGCCGGGAGGTACGTACGTACCGTAGTTGGCCGCGGCCTGTCTTAGAAAGGCAGACCGGGGATACCGCTGCCGCCGCCGAGGCCCTGCGCGAGCGGGCCGAGCTTCTGCTGCTGGAGAGTCTGCGCGTTCTCGTTGGCCGCCTGGACCGCCGCGACGATCAGATCGGCAAGGGTCTCGGTGTCCTCGGGGTCGACCGCCTTCGGGTCGATCTTCAGCGCGCGCAGCTCGCCGGAACCGGTGACGGTGGCCTTCACCAGCCCGCCGCCCGCCTGTCCGTCGACCTCGGTCCGCGCCAGCTCCTCCTGCGCGTTCGCCAGGTCCTGCTGCATCTTCTGGGCCTGCTGGAGCAGCTGCTGCATATTGGGCTGGCCACCACCGGGAATCACGATCAGCTCCTGGTTTCGTACGGCTGTCAGTCATGGATACGGCTGTATGGGCGAGGTTTCTCCCGCTCGGCACGAGCCTACGTGGTCCGGGCAGTCATCGCTTCAGCACTCTTTCGAGTGAGTCTTCACCGTGTCCTATACCTGATCAAGACCCACTTCCGGGCGGAAAAGAGGTGAAACCAGATCCTTCGCCACCCATTGGGCGGTAGGAAGGATCCGGCACATCAGCATCAGGTGTCACACGACGTAAGGGAGTGCCGGGTGGGTCAGCCGGAGATTCAGCCCGAAGGCGGCGATGTGGCCGGGCGGACGTTCCCGCTCGGGGACTGGGGCGAGCCGACGGCCCGGCTGGACGAGCTGTACCGGTGGGTCGAGAGCGGGGCGCTGGAGACGGCGGCCCGCTACCTCACGGACCGGGTGTGGAAGCGGCGCGGGGCGCGGATGCTGCGCGCGGGCGCCGCGCTGGGCGCGCTGGCGGGCGCCGCGCTGCCCCTGCTGGACCTCACCGGGGTGGCGGGCGGGGTGGCCGCCTGGGGCTATCTGGCGCTGCTGCTGGGGGTCGCGTGCGTGGCCGGGGACCGGTTCTTCGGCATGACGTCCGGCTGGATGAGGGACGTCGCTACGGCACAGGCCGTGCAGCGCCGTCTCCAGGTGCTCCAGTTCGACTGGGCGTCGGAGGGCGTGCGGGAGTTCCTGGGGCCCGCGGAGGGCACGGCGAGCGAGGCCGCGGACCGGTGTCTGGGGGTGCTGCGGCGCTTCTCGGAGGACGTGACGGAACTGGTCCGGGTGGAGACGGCCGACTGGATGGTGGAGTTCCGGACCGGGGCGGGGCCGCTGGGCATCCAGTCGGCGGTGGTCCCCGGGAGCCGGCAGGAGGGGACCGTCGTGCAGGGCAGGTTCCCGATGCCGCCGGGGCCGGGCGGCGGCACCCGCCCGAACATGCCGAGGCAGCGGCCGCCCGAGCCCCGATGAGCTGAGCACCGGGCTCTGCGCAGAGCTTTACGCAGAGCTTTACGCGCAGAGCTTCAGGCCCTCCGGGGTCCAGCACGGGATGTGGCCGTGGGTGCGGATCACGTCCTGGCCGTTGCCCCGCGAGAGATAGGTCAGGAAGCTCGACGCGAGGGAGTCGGCCGGGGGCTGGCCGTAGGTGTAGGCGTACTCGATCTCGCGGTACGGGTAGTCGCTCGTGCCGTGTTCGATGGCGTCCACGGAGGGCGGGTGGCCGTCCAGCTCGACCGTGTGCAGGCCCTTCGCGCCGGACGCGAGGGTGAGTTCGCTGTAGCCGATCGCGCCGGGGAGCTCGGCGACCTGCGTCAACACCTGGTCCGTGGAGTCGAGTTCACAGCGGATGACCGGCGCCGTCGGGTCGTCCTTGTGAACGCAGTCGACAGAGGAATTGGCGATCTCGCCGCGCTTCAGCACCCGGCGCTGAAACACCTGTCGCGTCCCGGAGTTGGCGTCCCGGCTGACCAGGTGCACGGCGAGGTTCGGCCCGCCGAGCTGCCGCCAGTTCGTGATCTCGCCCCGGTACAGGCGTCGTACGTCCGCGGTGGTCAGGTTCTTGAGGCGGATGCCGTCGTTGACGACGATCGCGAACACCGACATCGCGATCCGGTTCTCGCGCAGCCGCGGCATGTCGCTTGGCTTGGGGCCGTCCGACAGGGCCACGACGGCCGGTGAGCCCTTCGTCGAGGCGAGCCCGGTGGCCTCCAACTCCCTTACCCCCGCCGTCGATCCGTGCGGGTCGACCACGACCGTCGCACCCTCGCAGTCCCGTTCGTACTTCTTCGCGACCTCCTCCACCACCGGCGCGAAGGCGGTCGAACCGGTGACGGTGAGGGTGCCGTGGGCGCAGCCGATCGGGGGTGGGGTGTCGTCGCGGACCACGACGATCGCCGCCAGTGTCACCACGCACACCGTGAGCATGATGGTGATCAGCCGGGAGGCGCGGCTGAACAGGGGCGCCTTGTCGTCCGGGGTGGCGCTGCGGTTGGGGTGCACCTCGCCGTCGCGGATGCCGCCGATGAGCCGGATCGGGCAGCCGACGTCGCCGCCGGAGAGCAGCACCAGCAGCTTGAAGTGGTCGCCGCGGTTGAGCGGGACGCGGGGGATGCGCAGGGTGTTGCCGTCGTAGCCGAGACCGGCCGCCGGGGTGAAGTGGTCCATCAGATGATCGGTGCCGACCGGCTGGGTGACCGAGACACCGCGGATCGTGCGGTCGGTGAACACCGCGGTGAGGCCGTGGAGTTCACGCCCGGTGTAGTCGTTGTCGGCGATGCTCTGCGAACCGTCGTTCTCGATGCGCAGCAGGACCAGGGTGGCGTCGGACATGCCGGGGACCTCGTCGAAGAGGCCGAGGCGGCGGTTGGCGCGGCCCGAACGGACGTCGTCGCCGATGGGGTTGTCCATCTGGACCCGGTAGCCGATCCGCTTGCGGCGCGGCACCCGGCGTTCGTACCAGACCATCACGCCGGACGCGACGATACCGAGCACCGCCGTGCCCACGGCGACGACGTTCTCCGCGCTCAGCCACTCCACTGCGGGCCCCCGCTCCCCAGCCGGATCGTGGGGTCACGGTACGAGCGGCACCGGAAAACACGCAGGGGGTCTTGGCCGAAGTTCGCGTGACGTTCAACTGGACCCGCTGTGAAGGGAGTTCAGCCCGACGCTCAGCCCGACGTTCAGCCCGCCTTCGTGTACGTCAGCTTCTCCCCGTTGCCGGTGTTCACGCGCTCCAGCGTGTTGTCCGACAGCAGGGTGATCTCGGTGGCGGAGCCCGGGTTGCAGGACGTCAGCGGCTTCCCGGCGGTGACGGTGGAGGCACTGATCGCCAACGGGCTCTCCCCGCCCGGCTCTTGGGCGAGGTCGGCGCTGAACTCGCAGTGGTAGCCGGGGCCGTCCGCGATCAGCGTGAGGACCGGGGAGCCCACCTTCCCCTGCCGGATGGTGAGTTGGCGGGTGTTGTGGCCCGTGTCGTTGTCGATGGACGCGTCCCAGGTGCCGAGGTATCCGCTGGGTACGGCACCGTCGCCGGTAGGTGTGGCGGAGGGCGAGGGCGATTGGCTCGCCGACGACTCCCCGGTGCTCGGTCCCGGGGTCGTGGGCGCGGCGCTGGTGGCCTGACCGCCCGAACCGGTGGTCGTACGACCGCTGTTGCCACCCCCCTTCATCAACGCGTACACCGAACCGCCCGCCCCCAGCGCGACGACCAGCGCGACCACGACGAGGAGCGCGGTCGACCTGCCGTTCCTGCGCGGCGGCTGGGGCTCCCCGTACGGCGGGACCGCGCCGGATGGACTGTTCCGGGAGGACAAGGGCTGTCCGGCGACACGACCCGTTCAGGCGTTCCGCCACTCAGGTGAACGGAACCGGGCTCCTCCTGGTCACGTCCGCTCGGCTGCGACGCCGTCGCGGTCCCCGCGCATTTCGGACCACTGGTCCTGCCCCGCCTGCCGCGCGTCGGCTGTGTCTACGCCGATGAGACGCACTGGTGGTGGATCGTGCCGTCCGACTCGGACTACGCCCTGGACTGGCCCGCGCCGGCGCGGTACACCACCGGCGCGCTCGTCCCGGACTCGCCTCGCGCGCCCGGTCTCATCCACAAGCCGGACGGGAAGCTGCCGTATACGCCGCCGATTCCCTTGTACCTGGCGGTGTGCCGGGTTACGGGGACTACTCCTTCTTGGTCGCGGCCCATCAGCGCGTAGCGCTCCGCGGGTTGGGCGGGATTTTTCGGCGAGGTCGGTA
>NZ_JBLTJC010000439.1:0-7897 GCF_048158785.1 Streptomyces colwelliae
CCCCCAGACCCCCGGTACCGGCAAGCATCCTCAAGAAACCTTGTGCCATACTCGCCCCATGCTCACGCACCCGACCTCCCTCTTTACCTATGGCAACCGGCCCGCCGGCTGCCATGGTCGTACTGCTTGAGCCACTGACAAGCGACTTCCCAGGCGCCCCGGGCCGACAGGTCCGGGGCGCCTGTTGTTTTCCCGGGTCTGTCGCCTCGGGGTACCGCGTCCGCATCCGACAAGGAGCCCCGCATGACCAGCACCACGACCGAGCAGACCAGCACCACGACTGAGCAGACGATCACTGACGCCCGGGAGCGCATCGACGCGCTCGACGACCGGATCATCGGGCTGATCCAGGAACGGGTCGCTGTGTCGGCCGTCGTCCAGGAGGCGCGGATCTCCTCCGGTGGGCGGCGGGTGAGCCTCACCCGGGAGAACGAGATCCTCAGCCACTACAGCGACGCGCTGGGCCGGCCCGGCACGTCCCTTGCCATGACGCTCCTCGAACTGTCCCGGGGTCGTATCTGAGTTCGGGCGCGCTCTCACCCGTACGGCGCGTGACCGCCTCGCGAACCGCTTCGTTGGGGTGGTGTCCGCGCCAGCCAGGGGCGGGCCCGAAAGAACCACGCGTGGCTCGGCTGGGGCGATGAGACGTACGGATCGTGCCGTGCGTCGTGGGACCTCGCTCCAGGGTCGTGACCGGACGGCAGGGGACAGCAGACCGGTCACCCAAGAGAACGGTCGGCTCCGGGGACGCCCGGGGCCGCCCGGCGGAAAATGCAAAAATGCACAAAGCCGGATCGAACGGTTGCGGAGGCCGCGTCCATCCAGCACGATGCGTAGAAGGCCCCGAGGCTCCCCCCGAGCCCCCAAGTCCCAGAGCAGACAACCGCATTGCAGTGCACTGTCCCACCGCCAAAGGTCGAGACCAAGCGTGCGCCCCGTGTGCGCCGGGGCGCCGACCCAGGGCATTTGAGACAAGCGGCGCAACCCCCCGGCGCCGCTCCCAGGCACCGGCGCTGCCCTGACGTCGGTGCTGACGGAGAAGGGCCCCGCGGCTCCGTCCCGCGGGGCCCTTCGCTTGTCCGGCGACTGCCAACCGCCAACCGTCAGTTGGTGGGCATCCTGGGCATCAGGTGCGTGACACCGTCCCGCACGGCTCGTCCCCGCCCTCGCCGATGTCGTTGCTCCGGTCGTACGGGTCCGTCGTCGGGCCGGACGGCGCGGCTCCGGTGGGCTCGGCCGAGGGGAAGCCCGGGTGGAAGAAGCCGTCGTAGACCTCGCAGGCGCTGTTGCCGAAGTCGGCGTCGTAGCGGTCGACGCTGAGCCGGCCGGAGGTGACCTGGTAGCGGGCGGGGTCGAGGAGTTGGAGGTCGAGCACGCGGCGGACGATGGTGCGGGTGACCTCGGTGGAGCCGTCGGTGCGGACGACCGGGTAGACGAAGGTGTAGTCGGCGTGGATCAGGACGCCGGAGTGCTCGCCCTCCTTGAAGGTGATCCGGCCGCGGGTCTTCACGACGTCGCCGACGAGCCGTACGCCCTTGGGGTCGAAGCGGCTGAACATCATCAGGGGGTCGCGGGCCTTGCTCGGGGTGCTCAGGGACGTGTTCAGATCGGCGATCAGGCCGGGTTGCTTCGGGTCCAGCACGGCGAGCGCGGCGGTCGGGCGGGCGCCGGCGGTCGTCTTCGGGTTGAGGTTGGCCTCGACGAGGAGCTTCTCGGCCTGTTTCAGGGCGAGTTGGACCTGACTCTTCGAGAACACGCCCACCGCCTTCGCCTGCGGCAGGACGATGCCGGCCGCGCCGTCCGCCCAGTTCAGCGCGGGCGAACCGGCGAACGGCCGGTCCAGGGTGGGCGTTTCGGAGTCCGCGGCGGAGGGCGCGGCGGTCGGGGCGGTGGTCTCCGGCGCGAGCGGGGTCGCCGCGGCGGAGTCCGATTCCGCCGTGCCGCCGAAGGGGTCGCCGGGGATGAGCGACGGTTTCATCGCGACCACGGCGACGGCTATCGCGAGCGGGAGGCCGAGGAGGGCCCACACGCGGCGCCTGCGCCGGGCCCGCCCGTTCATCTCCTGCCAGGCGGGACCGGTCCGCCAGCCCTCGGGCTCCGCGCCCTTGTTCTTCTTCAGCCGCTCGGTCACCTCACGGGCGCGGGCGGACGGTTCCTTCGGGGCGGACGCGCGGATGTCGCGTTCCGAGTCGCGGGCGAACTGTTCCCAGACATCGTCGGGGATCTCCGGGTGCGAGGACGGTTCCTCAGCTGGCTTGTCAGACACGTCCCCAAGTTCTAGAGGTTCCGAAAGCCTGTTCACAAGGAGAACTTGGGTGTGACACAGCCCACATAAGGATTTGGTGAGAGCGGGCACAACCGTTCACAGGTTTCCCGGGTCTCACCGGCATAACCAAGGGCCACACCCGCGCCCCACACGCGGAGCCCTCCGACCAGCGTGCTGCGCTGCCGCAGCGCACCGGACCTCCCGAGGACTTCATGAAGCTTCGCCGTGCCATGGCCGCGGCGGCCGCGACGGCCGCCATCGCTCCGCTCGCCCTGCTGTCCGCGCCGGCCGCGTTCGCGGAGGAGTCGCCGTCGGGGAGCCCGAGCGTGAGCGACTCGCCGTCCGGGTCGCCGTCGGACACGGTCTCGGCGACGCCGTCCGGCTCCACGTCGCCCTCCAGCAGCACCTCGCCGACCGACTCGACCACCCCCTCGGCGAGCAACAGCCCGTCCACGTCGGCCACGCCCACCACCTCGGCCGAGCCCAGCGACGGGCCGACCGACCCGGACGTGCCGTTCTGCGACGAACTGGACGAGGACTTCTCCGACGCCAAGCTGACCGCGGACCTCAAGGGCCTGCCGGGCAAGATCGTCGCGGGCGACGGCTTCCACAACTTCAAGCTGACCGTCACCAACAAGTCGAAGACCACGGCCAAGGAAGTCGCCTTCTACGCCGAGGTCGAGAACTACGAGGTCGACGAGTCGACGTCCCTGAGCCCGTACGTGGACCTGGAGTTCAAGAACCCCGAGTCCGGTTCCTGGGACCGCATCCAGGACGAGGACGGGTGGGCCGGCGACTACTTCTTCTACCTCGACGAGCTGAAGTCCAAAAAGAGCCAGTCGGTCGACCTGCGCGTCAGCATCAGCGCGAAGGCCCCGGCCGGTGACGCCTACTCCTTCGGCGCGGGCGTCTACCTCGACAACGTCAAGGGCCAGGACTGCATCGCCGCGGGCTGGGCCGAGTACGACTTCCAGGTCCTGAAGGCCGGTTCCCCGAACACCGACCCGGGCAACGCCACCCCGGGCAACGGCGGCAAGGACACCTCGGTGAAGAAGCCGCAGGGCGAGATCTCCGACCTCCCGACCGGCAACCTCGCCGAGACCGGCTCCAGTTCCGCGCTCCCGGTGATCGGCCTCGTGGGCGGCGCGGCCGTCGTCGCGGGTATCGGCGCGGTGGTCATGGTGCGCCGGCGCAAGAGCGGGGCGAGCGCGTAACACGCGGCTCGCCGCACAAGGAAGGACCTGCGCTCGGAGGGGGGCGCAGGTCCTTCTGCTGTACCGGCTACTGCCACAAGTGCCGCTTGTCGCCTACGACTTCGAGCCGCCGCCTACGACTCCGGGCCGTGGCCTCCGACTTCGGGCCGTGGCCTACGGCTCCGGGTCATCGCCTACGGCTTCGGCGGCACCGTCGGCATCCCCAGGAACGGCAGCTTCAGCGCGCCGAACGCGCCCTCGGGGACGGCCGGTTGACGCGGCTCCACCGGCTTCAGGCGTTGGTACGACAGCCCCTGCTCCGGACGCGGGTCCGGCTCGCCCTTGTTGGGCCAGTACGACATCGCGCGCTCGGCCTGTGCCGTGATCGTGAGGGACGGGTTGACGCCGAGGTTCGCCGAGACCGCCGAGCCGTCGACGACCGAGATGCCGGCGTGGCCGTAGAGGCGGTGGTACGGGTCGATCACGCCGGTCTCGCGGGAGGCGCCGATGGGGCAGCCGCCGAGGAAGTGGGCGGTGAGCGGGGTGCCCATGAGTTCGCCGACGTTCGAACCCGCGAAGCCGTTGATCTCGGCGGCGATCGCCGCCGCGCCCTCCGAAGCCGCCCTGATCTGCTTGGGGTTGGGAGCGCCGTGCCCCTGACGTGCCGTCAGCAGGCCTTTGCCGACGCCGTCCGGTTTCAGGTACGTCGTCAGGGAGTTGTCCAGCGACTGCATCACCAGGCCGATGATGGTCCGCTCCGACCAGCGGCGGTTGGAGAGCGAACGGAGGACCAGGAGGGGATGCCTGGCCGCGTTCGCCAGCCAGCCCAGTGCCCTCGACGAGCCCTCGGCGTAAGGGACTTGGAGGATGGAGAGGCCGCCCATCGAGTTGGATCCCTTGCCGTAGCGGACCGGTTCGATGTGGGTGTTCTCGTCGGGGTGGATCGAGGACGTGATGGCGACTCCGCGCGTGAAGTCGACCTGCCGGGTGCCGGTCG
Organism: Streptomyces colwelliae; assembly: GCF_048158785.1. Classification (NCBI taxonomy): domain Bacteria; kingdom Bacillati; phylum Actinomycetota; class Actinomycetes; order Kitasatosporales; family Streptomycetaceae; genus Streptomyces; species Streptomyces colwelliae. The sequence continues at coordinate 4,457 of NZ_JBLTJC010000439.1, forward strand.
CCTTGCGGTAACGGCGGTTGTTCGTCTGTGCGCCGACCAGCGCCTCCGAGTTGGTGCGGGTCAGCTCGCCCAACTTCTCGGAGAGGTACGGCAGTTGCCCGCCCGCCTTCATCCGGTGCAGAAGCGTCTGGGTGCCGTAGGTGCCGGCGGCGAGGACGACACGGCGGGCCTTGAAGGTACGGCCCTCCGACGACCTCCTCGCATCCGTGGGCAGGGTGGCTATCGCGTAACCGCCCTGCGAGTCGTCCGTCACCGATACGACCGTCGTCATCGGGTGGACCTTCGCGCCCGCCTTCTCGGCGAGGTAGAGGTAGTTCTCGTTGAGGGTGTTCTTGGCGCCGTGCCGGCAGCCCGTCATGCACTCGCCGCACTCGGTGCAGGCCTTGCGGTCCGGGCCGGCGCCGCCGAAGTACGGGTCGGCGACCTGGTCGCCGGGGCGCGCCTTCGCGGTTCCCTCGGCGTCCTTGCCGTCGCCGAAGAAGACGCCGACGGGGGCCATGTGGAAGGTGTCGCCGACGCCCATCCGTTGCGCCGCGGCCTTCAGGTGTACGTCCGACGGGGTCATCGTCGGGTTGAGCCGTACGCCCAGCATGCGGCGGGCCTGGTCGTAGTACGGGCTCAACTCCTCTTCCCAGTCGGTGATTTCGCGCCACTGGGGGTCTTCGAAGAAGGGCTTCGGGGGGACGTAGAGGGTGTTGGCGTAGTTGAGGGAGCCGCCGCCGACGCCTGCGCCGGCGAGGACCATGACGTTGCCCAGCAGGTGGATGCGCTGGATGCCGTACATGTTGAGCTTGGGGGCCCAGAGGTAGTTCTTGAGGTCCCAGGAGTTCTTGGGGAGCGTGGTGGGGGTGAAGCGGCGGCCGGCTTCCAACACGCCGACGCTGTAGCCCTTTTCGGTCAGGCGGAGGGCGGTCACTGAACCACCGAAGCCGGAACCGACGACGAGGACGTCATAGTCGTAGGCATCTTGCGACAACGTGTTCTCCTCATTGAGATTCGCTGCGGGTCGTGTGTGGCTGGTCGCGCTCACGCGGCGGAGCCGCATATCGATGCAGCCCCGCGCCCCTAAAAGCAAAAGCCCTACCTGAGCCGGAATGCCTTCATCACCCGGAGACTCCTGCTCATGAACTGCGCGTACGCCTCGTCGGTCATTCCCAGCGAGGGAGCCATCGGCAACAGCCGCTGCTGGGCGACCGTCTGGGCCTCCGTGTACTTGAGGATGCCCTCGGAGCCGTGGCGGCGGCCGAGGCCGGAGTCCTTCATGCCGCCCATGGGGGACTGGACGCTGCCGTAGGCGGAGGCGTAGCCCTCGTTGACGTTGACCGTGCCGGTGCGGAGGCGGGCGGCGATGGCGCGGCCGCGGGTGCCGCTCTTCGTCCAGACCGAGGAATTGAGGCCGTACGGCGTGGAGTTGGCCTCCTCCACCACCTCGTCCTCCGTCGTGAAGCGGTAGACGGAGACGACCGGGCCGAAGGTCTCCTCGGCGCAGACGGACATGGGGGCCTCGACGCCGTCGAGGATGGTGGGCTCGAAGAAGTACGGGCCGATGTCGGGGCGGGCGACGCCACCGGCCACGAGCTTGGCGCCCTTGGCGACCGCCTCCTCCACATGGCGGGTGACCGACTCCAACTGCCGCTCCCCCGCGAGCGATCCCATGTCCGCGCCGTACGCGAGGGACGTGCCGAGGCGCATCGCCTTCGTGCGGGCGGCGAAGCGCTCCAGGAAGGTGTCGGCGATCGACTCGTGGACGTACAACCGCTCGATGGAGACGCAGAGTTGGCCGGCGGAGGAGAAGCAGGCGCGGACCGCGCCCGCCGCCGCCTTGTCGATGTCGGCGTCCTCCAGGACCACCATGGCGTTCTTGCCGCCGAGTTCGAGGGAGACGCCGATCAGGCGGGCAGCGGCGGCCTGCGCGACCTCGCGGCCGGTGCGGGTGGAGCCGGTGAAGGAGACGTAGTCGGCGTGCTTGACGACCTCGGGGCCGACGACCGGGCCCTCGCCGAGGACGACCTGGAAGACGTCGGCCGGCAGACCCGCCTCGATGAGGAGGTCGCGGGCCCACAGGGCGGTCAGGCAGGTCTCCGTGTCCGGCTTCATCACGACGGCGTTGCCCGCGGCGAAGGCCGGGAGCGCGTCGCCGACGGAGAGTTCGAACGGGTAGTTCCAGGGGGCGATCTGGCCGACCACCCCGCGCGGGTGGCGGAGTTCGGTGACCTTGGTGAGGGTCGGGACGGCGCCGGTGTGCCGCTTCGGCTTGAGGTAGGCGGGGGCCTTGCGGCCGTAGTGGCGGGCCGCGACGGCGACGGCCTGCACCTCCTCGTGCGCGTGCAGCCGCGCCTTGCCGGTCTCCAGCTGGATCAGGTCGAGGACCTCTGCCTGGCGGGCGAGGACGAGATCGTGGAAGCGGAGCAGCACGGCCGCGCGCTGCCGTGCCGGCGTCTGGGCCCACAGGGCCTGCGCGGCGCGGGCCGCGTCGAAGGCCTTCGCCACGTCCTCGGGGGTGGACTCGGGCAGATCGGCGAGCTTCTCTCCGGTGAACGGCGAGTGGTTGGCGGTCCGGCCGGAGCCGACCACACCCTTCGTGAGCTGGGCGACCAGCTCCGGGGTGACCACATCGGCGGCGGTACGGGCGCCTGCGGGGGCCGGCGCGAGGGGGTTCGTGCCGGTCGTCGTTTCCGTACCGGTCTTTTCCGGGGCCTGCGAGTCCGTCATGTGCGGCAGGGTATGCCGCGACGGGAGGTTTGGGTACCCGTCGGTAATCGGGATTCACGCGGTGCCCACATCACGCCAGTGATCACTGGCAACGAACGCGCTGATCAGGGCGTTGTGCGGGGATGATCACCACCGGATCATCACGGACTCACTTTTCCGTGAGGGCGAGCCGGTCACGGGCACCCTTGAAGAGCGCGGTGCCCTTCTTCTCCGCCGGTGCGCCCTTGGGCATGTCCACGCGGAGCTGATACATGCGGTGGTCGGCGGTACGGATGATCAGGGCCATGATGCGAGTGGGGACGCCGGAGTCGTCGTGGACGGTGTCGGCGAGCACCGCGTCCTTGTTCCCGCGGAAGCTGGTGCGGGTGTACTGCGGGTTCGACGTGCCCTGCGTGAGGGTGTGCGCCGCGGCGAGGGGGGAGGTGCTGGTTCCGTCCCGCTCGGTGAGGCTCACGCGGAGGGTGCCGCTGGCGTACGTGACGGTGCGGCTGTCTGATGCGGATTCCGTCTGCGCGGCGAGGCGCTTGTACTGGGCGGGGAGATAGAGGACCGCGGACAACTCCCGCTCCGCGTGCGCGGTCCATGGGCTGCTCGCCTCGCTGTCGGCCGTGTCCAGGAGGTTGTCCACGACGGTACCGAAGACCACGCCCGACAGCAGGAGCACGCCGAGGACGAGCGCGAGGACGCGGCCGGAGCCGGGGACGCGGCGCGAACGGAGGCGTCGGGGGC